>CANGZX010000036.1 GCA_947458775.1 Sphingobacteriaceae bacterium
AAGCCATGAACATTGATGGCTTGGGCGACGAAACCATTGACCACTTCTACAAACAAGGATTTTTACAACAAATTTCAGATTTGTATACACTAAACCAAAAACGCGATCAGCTTAAAACTTTAGAACGTTTTGGTGAAAAATCTATCGAAAATATGTTGGCCGGTATTGAAGCCTCCAAGCAAATGCCTTTTGAGAAGGTGTTGTTTGGTTTGGGCATTCGCTTTGTGGGCGAAACGGTAGCCAAAAAATTGGTTGCCCATTTCCGAACCATTGAAGCGCTAATGCATGCTTCTTTAGAAGAATTGGTTGCGGTAGACGAAATTGGCGAACGTATAGCGGAAAGTGTTCAAAGTTATTTTTCGAACAGCGAACACCTTGAACAAATAGCCCTATTAAAAAGCTACGGACTGCAATTCGAGAGTATATTTAAGGAAGTAGTATTGGCCGGAACGCAACTAGAAGGTAAAAGTTTCATCATTTCCGGCGTATTCGAAAATCGTAGCCGAGAAGAGTTAAAAGACCTTATTGAATCGTATGGCGGAAAAATACTGAGCAGTATTTCTGCCAAACTAAGCTATGTTGTGGCAGGCGCCAATATGGGGCCGGCTAAATTAGAAAAAGCACAAAAATTAGGTATTCCTATTATATCTGATGAAGATTTACTAGCCATGCTAGCCTGATACACCTTTTAAACCGCAAAATGTGTATTTTTGCGAAGCTAAACTCAACAAAATGAATAAACTATACGGTACAGGCGTTGCCTTGGTTACCCCTTTCAATACCGATGGATCTGTGGATTTCGAAGGTTTAAAAAACTTAATTAACCACACCATTACCGGTGGGGTAGAATACCTAGTTTCTTTAGGAACAACCGGAGAAACCGCAACCTTAACTAAGGAAGAAAAATCTGCTATTTGGAAGTTTACCAAAGAAACCGTGAATGGCCGTGTTGGTTTAGTAGCTGGTATTGGTGGCAATAATACGCAAGAGATTGTAGAAAGCTTAAACCATTTCGAAAGCGAAGGTTTTGACGCCATTTTATCGGTAAGCCCATACTACAATAAACCCACACAAGAAGGTATTTATCAGCATTATAAAGCCATTTCGGCGGCTTCTCCATTGCCTATAATTTTGTACAATGTACCAGGCAGAACAGGTAGCATGGTAAGTGCAGATACGGTATTGCGCTTAGCCAATGATTTTAAGAACATTGTAGCGGTGAAGGAAGCCTCTGGTAATTTCGATCAGTTTAATAAAATCGCAAAAGAGAAACCCGAAGGCTTTTTATTAATTTCTGGCGATGACCCGATTACTTTACCCATGATTGCTTTGGGTGCCGTGGGTGTAATTTCGGTGGTAGGAAATGCGGTACCAAGGATATTTTCAAACATGGTACGTTTGTGCTTAGCTGGTAAGTTTACCGAGGCACAGCCTTTACACTATAAATTGATTGAGTTTACCAATTTATGTTTTGTAGAAGGTAATCCGGCAGGAGTAAAAGCAGCCTTAAAAACATTGGGCGTATGCGGCGATACTGTTCGCTTGCCATTGGTACCAGTAAGTGCCAATACCCAAGCACAATTAAACAAAGAATTGCCTCAGCTAACTTAAGCTAATAGCCCTATAAACAAAAAAGCCCCCGAAGTTCGGGGGCTTTTTTGTGTTTTAGAAACTTAAAATTAAGCTTTGTTTTTGGTAGCTTGTACTTCTAAACGGATAGCTTGTGCTAAGTTTTTCAAATCTTGCATTCCTTTACGTACACGAGTACCAGCAGCGCTGTTACCTTTGTTGTAAAATTTGTCTGCATCACCTTCTAAGGCTGCTACTAAAGCTTTGAATTCGTTAAATTTTTTCATTTTTTGTTACTTTAAAGTTTGTTTAATAAGGTTACTGTGTAATAACGTGTAGCTAATGTAGATTCTTTTTTTCGGAAAAAAAATAGATTAAACAAATAAAATCGCTGTTTTCGAACGTTTTTTTCCACATTTTAAATAGCTCTCCACAAAAAAAGAAAAAATAATACACTTAAGTAATTGATTACTAGATGTTTGATTAAAAATTAAATCAAAAAAAAGCCCCTCAATAATCACTGAAGGGCTTTGTCATTTTTTTATTTTTTTACGCTATTACGTTTTATGTTCGCTATATGCGCCATTTTTTAACCGTTCTCCTACAATGCTAAAGGCATCGAGGGTTCTGTTCACATCTTCTAGGGTGTGCATGGCTGTTGGTATGATACGTAATTCGATTAATCCTTTCGGAATTACTGGATACATTACAATTGAGCAGAAAATACCAAAATTTTCACGCAGATCCATGGTAATGCCCGTTGCTTCAGAAAGTTCGCCTTTTAAAAACACGGGAGTAACCATGGTATTGGTAGCACCAATATCAAAACCACGCTCTTTTAAACCTTTTTGTAAGGTCGTAGCAATGGTCCATAATTTTTCTCTCAGCTCGGGTTTTGTTTTTAGCAATTCTAAGCGTTTCAGCAAACCCACTACCATAGGCATAGGTAAGGCTTTTGCAAAGGTTTGTGAGCGCATATTGTAACGCAAATAATTGGTTATTTCTTCGGTAGAGGCTACAAAGGCACCAATACCCGCCATCGATTTTGCAAAGGTTGCGAAGTAAACATCTACCCCCTCAATACAATCTTGCTCCTCGTGTGTTCCGGCACCGGTTTTACCCATAGTACCAAAGCCGTGCGCATCATCAATTAATAAACGGAAATTAAAGTCTTTTTTCAGATCAACAATCTCTTTTAATTTACCTTGTGCTCCAGACATACCGAAAACGCCTTCGGTAATCACTAAAATACCACCACCGGTTTGTTCAACTAGTTTAGTAGCTCGTTCTAATTGCTTGCGACAGCTATCAATATTGTTATGCTGATATACAAAACGTTTGCCTAAATGCATACGCAAACCATCAATAATACATGCGTGAGATTCTGCATCGTATACAATTACATCGTTTCTATCAACTAAAGCGTCAATAGCCGACATAATTCCTTGATAGCCGTAGTTTAACAAGAAGGCATCTTCTTTCCCTACAAATTCGGCCAATTGTTGTTCTAAAGCCTCGTGGTTGTTCGAGTTACCCGACATCATACGGGCACCCATGGGGTAAGCCATACCGTATTCGGCAGCAGCATCGGCATCGGCCTTACGTACTTCCGGATGGTTGGCTAATCCAAGGTAATTGTTTAGGCTCCAAACTAAATGTTCTTTGCCTCTAAATTTCATATGTGGTGCAATTTCACCCTCTAATTTTGGGAAAGCGAAATATCCATGGGCCATTTTCTGGTGTTGCCCTAATGGGCCCATGTTTTTCGAGATTTTTTCAAAAATATCCAATGTATTCTATTTTGATTTAAAAATTGGTACAAATGTACGATTTAAGCGTCTAAATCGCAATTCATTCTGCATATAGCTTTATGTCTTAGGCAAAAAAGAAGTCTCAACCAAGGGGCTGAGACTTGCTTATTTAGTCAACATTATCGTGTAAGAATGAGTTGTTTGGTCTTATTTCTGTAATTCCTTCTTCGCTAGATAAGGTAAATCTAGAAACCTGAGATTCTGATGAATGAGGAATATCGTCTAATGAAAGTTGCTTGCGCTTGTAAGCTGGTTCATTTTCTAATTCTTGTAAGCCATTTGAGCTACGCAATTTCATGCTTAAATCTTTTAAGCGCATTATGCGTTCTTTTGATTTACGCAATTGTTCTTCTATCGAATCATCGGTCTTGCTAGCATCCTCGTGCACCTCCATTTCGGGTTCTGGTGCTTCTGGTTCAGCAGCCGGGCTGTAGGTATCAAATGGCAATTCAGCTTCTTCTAGTTTTAGTTCAAATTCGAAGGCCATAGAGGGTGCAGCTTCTTCTGCAAGAGGCTCCTGCGTTACTTGGTACATTACAGGTTCTAGCACTTCTTCTTGTTGGACAATTTCATCCTCCATTGCAGGAATAGAAGATACGCCAGCAAACAGATCGAGTACGCTGGTAGTCAATTCCTGCTCTTCTACTTCTTGCTCGGCAAGAGGTTCGGGTGCTGCAAAAAAGGAATTTACATGTTCTACGGGTTTAACCAATGGTGCATCTTCTACAGCAAAATCGGGAGCAAAGTTAATGGCTTGGCTTCGCGATTGTTGACGCTCTTCCATGGTTTGGAAACCGGTAGCAATAATGGTAACGGCTAATTTATCGCCCAAAGTTTCGTCGGTGCAATTACCCCAAATGAGATCGGCAGATAAACCAGCTTCTTGTTGAATATAATCGGTAATTACCGTTACCTCGTCCATGGTTACTTCTTTATCACCTGAACTAAGGTTTAATAGGATATAACGGGCACCTTCTATTTCGTTATCTTCTAACAAGGGTGAATTTAAGGCACCCTCTACTGCTTTTAAGGCTCGGTTATCGCCTTCGGCGGCATAACTACCCATGATGGCTACGCCGCTATCTTTCATTACGGTGCGCACATCTTTAAAGTCGACGTTTATATAGCCTGGTATGGTAATAATCTCGGCAATGCCCTTGGCGGCCGTGGTTAAAATATCATCGGCTTGGCCAAATGCTGAGCCTAGGGTTAGGTTTCCAAAGATTTCGCGTAAACGATCGTTAGAAATTACGAGGAATGAATCCACGTATTTTTTCATTTCTTCCAAGCCATCTTCGGCTTGCATTTTACGACGCTTTCCTTCGAAAGAAAATGGGGTGGTTACTATACCTACCACCAAAATATCTAATTCTTTTGCTGCTTTTGCTATAATTGGGCTTGCTCCTGTTCCGGTACCACCACCCATTCCGGCGGTAATAAATAACATTTTAGTATTGGCACCCAACATTTCTTTAATGTCGTCTATATTTTCAATAGCCGAATTTTTACCCACTTCGGGAATTGAGCCTGCCCCCATTCCTTCTGTTAGGCTGGCGCCTAATTGTACTTTATTCGGGATGGGGCTTAGTTCTAATGCTTGCGCATCGGTATTACAAATAATGAAATCTACTCCAGTAATGCCTTGACGGTACATATGATTTACGGCATTTCCGCCACCGCCGCCTACACCAATCACCTTAATAATAGATGATTTTTCTTTTAACATTTCAAACTGCATATTATCTGTTTTAGTTCTTTTTTATATACGAGAACAAAGTTTTCGTATGGTAATACTACTGAATTTTACCAGCACGTTTTCCACATTAACCTTAATTGTGGAAAAATGTCGTTCGTGTGGATAATTATTTCAAGTAATCCTTATCGTCAATGGTGTCTTTACCCACTTCATCTTCAATAAATTCTTTCGTTTTTCTGAAAAGTTGGGCAAATAATCCCCTATCCTCAGCTTTAACTTCTTCTCTAACGGCAGCTTGTGGCTCTTTTGCAGCCGCCTTCATTTCTGGCGCTTCATCGGCAGATTGAACGCCATCTATCAATAAACCAATACTGGTTGCATACATCGGGCTTTTTAACAAATCGTAGGTAGCTTTAGGCAATACCTCGTTCTTGGCCAAATGCTCGTTTGGATAACCCACACGGCAATCTAAACCGGTTACATATTCTACCAATTGGGGCAAGTGTTTCAATTGCGATCCACCGCCGGTTATAATAATTCCGGCAATCAGTTTTTTCTCGTAGCCTGATGATTTGATTTCGTAGTATACATGCTCAATAATTTCTTCCATACGAGCCTGAATAACATACGCTAGGTTTTTGGCAGAAATTTCTTTGGGCTCACGACCTTTTAAGCCGGGTACGCAGATAATCTCGTTGTCTTTGTTCTCTTCAGCCAAAGCAGAACCAAAACGGGTTTTTAATAATTCAGCTTGGTTACGCATAACAGAGCAGCCTTCTCGAATATCTTCGGTTACGCTATTGCCACCAAACGGGATAACGGCTGTGTGACGGATAATGCCCTCATGGAAAATGGCAATATCTGTTGTTCCACCGCCTATATCTACCAATACAACGCCGGCTTCTTTTTCCTCTTCGCTTAATACAGCCTCGGCCGAAGCTAGTGGCTCTAAAACCAAGCTATCCACTTCTAAACTTGCGTTTTCTACGCATTTTAAAATATTTTTAACAGCACTTACATGGCCAGAAATGATGTGAAAATTAGCTTCTAAACGTACGCCAGCCATCCCAATAGGGTCTTTAATTCCTGGTTCGTTATCTACCGTAAATTCTTGCGGCAACACATGGATAATTTCTTCTCCGGGAGGCATCACCAATTTGTACATATCCGACACCAATTTATCGATGTCTGATTTTTGGATTTCGCTGGTTAAATCTTTACGTGTTAAGATTCCGCGATGCTGCAAACTTTTAATGTGTTGCCCGGCGATACCTACGTTAACCACCTTGATTTCTACATTAGATTGGCTGCTGGCATCTTCTACCGCGGCAACTATGCCTTGTACGGTTTTCTGAATGTTCGAAACCACTCCTCTAGTTACTCCCGATGAATCGGCTTTACCAATTCCTAGCACTTCAATTTTACCATATTCGCTGCGACGACCAACAATGGCGCAAATTTTGGTGGTACCAATGTCGAGGCCTACGACTATTGGTGAATTTTTGGCTGATGTAGCGTTATTTTCCATGATTATTCTAATTTATTACTGTTTTACTGTTGCTGAATCTATTTTTACTGTATCTGCAGGCACGTGTTGGATGCTGGCTGACATTCCACTCTTAGTACAAATAATTTGTTTACTGTATTTTAAATTGATGGTTTTATAGGTATTCCATCCTAGTTTAGGCATAGCTTGTTTATAAAAAACGAGCAATTTGTTCAATTTTGTTTCTAGTGAGTCGGCCGTACCAATAATAATTTGCTGATCGCCCACTCGGGGTACCAACTGAATATCGAAATCGGCATTTACATAGAGTTGCTCTATTTGCTTGTTCCAAAGCGTATCTTTTGCCAAATACTGGGCCACTTTAAATAATTCTTTGCCTATTGGTGTTTTTAACAGGGCTACTCGTGCTTCTAAATCTTCGCCAATGTTGCCGGTGGCTACCACTACTTGGGCTGTAAAATTGGGGCTTACCGGAATTTTGTAGCCATTTTTATCTACGTAATAATCTTGGTTTTTTAGATTAAATATACGCAAGAGGGGTTCTCTTTGTTCAATTCGCACCCAAACTACCCCATTCATATCGATATTCAGTTGGTACC
>CANGZX010000037.1 GCA_947458775.1 Sphingobacteriaceae bacterium
ACACATGATCGGCAATTACCTTATCGGTCATAATGGTTGCCGGGTTTGAGTTGATGATGGATACACTGATGCCTTCCTCTTTTAAAGAAAGTGCAGCTTGAGATCCGGAATAATCAAACTCACAGGCTTGGCCGATAATGATGGGTCCAGAACCGATGATCAGGACAGATTGAATGGAGGTATCTTTAGGCATAGGGCTATTAAAATGTGGGATTTTCCTATGCGTTTTATGCGAAAATCCCGACTTATGTGTCGGGGCATAAAGATATGAAATTGGACTTAATTTGTAGGCTAAAAAACAAAAAAAATGTAGGGTGTAAAACAATTTCAATTCTTATTACGTTATAGCCTTATGTAATGAGGTAGTTGGTTTCTGATGCCAAGTACATTAGTTAGTTACAATTTGGTTGGTCAAAAATCCCCTTGATGAAAATCGAGGGGATTTTTAGTAGAAATTGGCCGAGTTCTTCTTAAGTTTGAAAAAAAATTACACATGAAAAAAATAATCGTGTTAGCCTTGGGCCTATTTTATGTAGTACTAAACAGCGGATGTTCACAAACGCCCAATCCGGGACCGGATAAAGATGTAGTATTTAAAAACCTGGATACAACCGCAAATCCGGGTACCGATTTTTTTGCCTATGCCAATGGCGGCTGGATAAAGAAAAACCCAATACCGGCAGCCTATTCTGCTTGGGGTATTGGCAATTTGGTAAGCGAAGAAATTCGGAACCAATTGAGAAAAATTAGTGAAGATGCTTTAAATGAGCATGCTGCAAAAGGGAGCAATAGCCAAAAAATTGGCGATTTTTATGCTAGCGGCATGGATTCAATAAAAATTGAGCAACAGGGTCTTAGCCCACTAAAAGTCGAATTCGACGCCATTGACCAATTAAAAGATGTAAAAAGTGTATTGGCTACTATTGCCCATTTACATACTATTGGAGTGGGTACATTTATTAGCCCGGGCATTTACCAAGATGCAAAGAAAAGCGACAAAATGGCCTTGCATTTATGGCAAGGTGGCTTGGGCTTGCCTAACCGCGATTACTATTTCAATACGGATAAAAAAACAAGTGATATTCGAAAAGATTATGCCGAAACGCACTTGCCTACCATGCTTCAATTATCGGGTTTAAGCGATGTGGATGCGAATAAAGCGGCCAAGGCGGTATTTGCTATTGAAAAAGATTTGGCATCCAAATCGAGAAAACTGGAAGATTTACGTGACCCCTATGCCAATTACAATAAACTATCTATCAACCAATTACATGCACTAACACCCGCTATAGATTGGGTAATCGTATTTGAAAAAATGGAGTTAAAAAAGGTAGATTCTGTAATTGTTGGTCAACCAGAATTTTACCAAGAAGTAAATACGCTATTAAAAAAATATACCCTAAACGATTGGAAAGCCTACCTACGTTGGAATGTACTAAGCAGTTTTGCGCCATACCTACACAAAGCGGTGGTAGATGAAGATTTCCGCTTCCACGGCAAGGTAATTTCGGGCAAAAAAGAACAATTGCCCCGTTGGAAAAAGGTATTGGATGCCGAAAATGGATTGATGGGCGAAGTATTGGGCCAACTGTTTGTAAAAGAATACTTTCCTGAAACAGCCAAAAAACGCTACGAAAAATTAGTAGAAGCCATACGTGATACTTACCGTGAACGCATTAAAACTTTGGATTGGATGAGCGCCGAAACCAAGGCTAAAGCCCTTATAAAATTGAATAAGATTAGTAAAAAAGTGGGCTATCCTGAAAAATGGAAAGACTTCTCTTCATTAGAAATCAATAGAGATTCGTACGTAGGAAACATCATGAAAGCCAATAAATTTTGGAATGCATATGAGATAAAAAAATTGGGTAAACCGGTAGATCGTACCGAATGGGATATGACCCCACAAACCTATAATGCGTATTACAATCCATCAAATAACGAAATTGTATTGCCGGCAGCCATATTTACTATTCCCGGCATGCGTGACGAAGAGGTGGATGATGCCGTGGTATACGGCTATGCAGGCGCTTCTACCATTGGGCACGAAATTACCCATGGTTTCGACGATGAAGGCCGACAGTTTGATGCCGATGGAAACCTGAAAAGCTGGTGGACCAAAGCCGATGGAGATAAATTTAATGCAAAAGCAGCCCTTATGGTAAAACAGTTCGATGATTTTGTGGTACTAGACAGCCTCCATGTAAATGGTAAAGCTACCCTAGGCGAAAACATTGCAGATTTGGGCGGTATTGTATTGGGATATGAAGCTTTTAAGAAAACAGCGCAGTATAAAGCTGGCAAGAAAATAAATGGCCTAACGCCACAACAGCGCTATTTCTTGGGCTATGCGCTGGGCTGGTTAGGGGCACAACGCAACGAACGTTTGGCCAATCAGATTTTAACCGATGTACACTCACCGGCTAACTTACGGGTAAACGGACCATTTGCTAACCTACCCGAATTTTATGAAGCCTTTGGCATTAAACAAGGAAACCCCATGTGGCGCCCTGAGGCTGTACGAGTAAAAATCTGGTAAGTTTACACACCTACACACCGTGATTGAAACACTAAGCACCTGGCTGCAAGAGCAGTCACTTTTAGAAACAATTGGCGTAATTACGGGCATTTTGTGCGTGTATTTAGCCGCCAAAAACAATATTTGGAATTGGCCCATTGCCATTGTAAGTGTGGGCATTTATATTGTTATTTTTTTAGAAGCAAAACTCTATGCCGATACAGGCCTGCAGGTATATTTCTTAGCCATGAACATTTATGGCTGGTGGTTTTGGAGTAGGAAACCCGCCGATGCGCCCAAGGTACCCGTAAAGCGCATTAGCAAAATAGAAATTCTGCTTTCACTACTTGGTATAGCTGTATTTACCACCCTTATTGGCTTTTTTCTTTACCATAAAACCGATGCTGCTTTCCCATTTATTGATAGTTTTTGTACCGCCTGTAGCTTGGTAGCACAAATTTTCTTGGCCCGTAAAGTAGTAGAAAACTGGCTAATTTGGATTTTTGTAGATATTATTTATGTGGGTGTTTACCTAGCCAAGGGCCTACACCTTACCGCAGGTATGTATGCCTTATACATCTACATTGCGCTCATGGGTTATTTAGCTTGGCGGAAAGAGTTTAACCAACAAAAAGCATGAGCAAGGGTATAAAAAAAATCGCCATTGTTGGGCCCGAATCTACTGGAAAATCGAGTATTTCTGCACGTTTAGCAGCACACTACCATACCATATGGGTGCCCGAGTATGCCCGCGAATACTGCGAAAAACTGACAGCTCCTTGTACCTGGCAAGATGAAATTAACATGTTCCATGGACAGTTAGCATTGGAAAAAGAACTACTACCCAAGGCCAATACACTATTAATTTGCGATACCACTTTTATTACAGTTAAAATTTGGAGCGATGCTTTTTTTGGACAATCGCCACAAGAAGTGCTCGATGAATTACCCAAACACACCTACGATTTTTACCTACTTATGGATGTAGACTTGCCTTGGGAGGAAGACCCCCTACGAGATTTCCCGAACCAACGAGAACATTTTATGCAAGTATGGCATAAAGAATTGAAAGCCATAAATGCCAAATACCAAGTAATTTCCGGGCAAGGAGACATTCGCTTTCAGCGGGCAGTACAAGCTATTGATAGCTTTTTAGCCGTATAAATTGTACTTTCGTTTTATGGAATTTTTAAGCAACCCCGAAATCTGGATTTCACTGATTACCCTAAGCGTATTAGAAATCGTTTTAGGTATCGATAACATCATTTTCATCTCCATTTTAGCCGGTAAATTACCGGAAAATCAACAAAAAAAAGCTCGTCAGTTAGGTTTAGCCCTAGCCATGATTACTCGGGTATTGCTATTACTTTCCTTAAGTTGGATGATGACCCTCACCAAGCCCCTCTTCAACATGGCACATTTAATTAGCCTTACTGAAGGTGAGTGGGTAGAAAAACTAGCCATTTCGGGTCGCGATTTAATCCTCTTAATTGGGGGCTTGTTCTTAATTTATAAAAGCACCAGCGAAATTCACGAGAAATTGGAAGGTGCTAATCACGCAGATGGAAGTAAGAAAAAACTTTCTTTCTCGGCAACCATCGTACAAATTCTCTTGTTAGATATTGTATTCTCTCTCGATTCGGTGATTACCGCTGTGGGCATGGCCAGCCACGTAGAAGTAATGATTGCCGCTGTAATTATTGCCGTAATCGTAATGATGCTAGCCGCTGGAGGTATTAGTAACTTTGTAAACAATCATCCAACGGTTAAAATGTTGGCGCTGTCGTTTTTATTGTTAATTGGTGTATCGCTCTTAGCAGAAGCCTTTGAACAACACATTCCAAAAGGTTATGTTTACTTTGCTATGGCCTTCTCGGTTTTGGTAGAAATGCTCAACTTGCGGGTAAAAAGCAAAACCAAACCGGTGCAATTACACAACACGCCCGAAGCGCCTAAAGAAGATTAAAACACCCTACAGAACAGTCCTTTTAAATATTCTCCCTCAGGGAAAGAAGAGCGAATTGGGTGATCTTCGGGTTGGCAAAACTGATCGATAAATTGCACCTCTTTGCCGGCATCTAAAGCTGCCCATGCCAAAATTTGCTTAAAGGTATCTATATCTACGGCTCCCGAACAAGAAAAAGTAGCCAAAAAGCCGCCTTTGTTCAATAGGCCCATGGCCAAGCGGTTTAAATCTTTATACGCTCTCGAAGCCTTGGTTAAAGCCGAACGTGAGGGTGCATATTTGGGTGGATCGAGCACAATAAGGTCGAATGTATCGCCACTCTCTAAAAAAACACGCAGCTGTTTATTTACATCAGACTGGATGGAAGCTTGTTGCGAAGCTTTAAATCCATTCAATTTGATATTCTTTTTCAACGTATCAATTGCCAAAGCCGAACTGTCTACACTAACCACCTTTTTAGCTCCGGCAGCCAAGGCGTTTAAGGTAAAACCGCCCGAATACGAAAAGCAATCCAATACCACTTTCCCTTTGCTGTGAGCAGCAACCTTTTTACGGTTATCTCGTTGGTCGCAGTAAAAGCCCGATTTTTGTCCATCGGCAATATTTACTTGATAACGAATGCCGTTTTCAACCACCTCAATAAATTCTGGTGGCGCCACACCGGCTAAAATTCCTGCCGAAGCATCTAAACCTTCGTGCGCACGGGCATGGGCATCGCTACGGTCAAAAATGCCTTTCGGTTTTAACAATTTTTGCAATTCATCTAGCCAAATAGCTTTGGCTTTTTCCATACCCGAGGTTAGTATTTGTACCGATAAAAAATCGGCATATTTATCTACTATTAAACCTGGCAAGTAATCGGCCTCACTAAAAATCAATCTACAGGTATTCGTTTCAGCAGTAGCCAATAGCTGCGTACGAGCGCTCACTGCTTGCTGTATGCGGCTACGCCACCAGGTTTCATCAATCACCTGCTCGGCATCCCAAGCCAATACCCGTACCGCCACTCTCGATTGTGCATTGTAAAAACCAGTAGCCAAAAAATCACCTTTGGAATCTAATACCGTTACCAAATCTCCGTTCTCGGGCTTACCCGTTATTTTTTCAATAGCCCCCGAAAAAATCCAGGGGTGTAATTGCCTTACGGCCTTTTCTTTTCCTTTACGTAAATAGATGCTGTACATGGCACAAATCTAGTCAAAGATTTCCTTTTCATTTTCTACCTTTGGCATACCATGACCTATGTGAATTTTGGCGACGAGCCTGGCTTAGCGCCCGATGAGTTTTTTATGAACGAGGCTTTAAAAGAAGCTCGTAAAGCCCTCGAACTCGATGAGGTGCCTATTGGTGCGGTTATAGTGTGTAAGGGCCGTATTATTGGCCGCGGGCACAACCTTACCGAACGCTTAAACGATGTAACAGCCCATGCCGAAATGCAAGCATTTACCGCTGCTGCCGATTATTTGGGCGGAAAATATTTAACCGAGTGCACCTTGTATGTAACCATGGAACCCTGCGTAATGTGTGCGGGTGCTTCCTACTGGACCCAAATTAGCCGCCTAGTATTTGGCGCCTACGATACGCAACGGGGTTTTACTCGAATTAATCAAACGCTCACCCATCCAAAAACCGAATTCATTGGCGGTATAAAAGCCGAGGAATGCGGAGAACTGGTGAAAGCATTCTTCAAGTCAAAACGGAGTAAAACTTAAGTAAATAGAGACTAAAAACCTTACAAGCAACGTATATTTGTATATAGTATTTATCTGAAAACTAATTTAAAATAAACCTCATATGGCATTTGAATTACCTGCATTAGCATATGCAACCGATGCGCTAGAACCGCATATTGACAAAATGACCATGGAAATTCACCATGGAAAACACCACCAAGCGTATGTAGATAACCTAAATAAAGCCTTGGCTGGAACCGATTCTGCGAATGCAAAAATCGAAGACATTTTAAAATCGATTTCTAAGTTTCCAATGCCGGTGCGCAACAACGGTGGCGGCCACTACAACCACAGTTTATATTGGTCAATTATGTCGCCAAATGGTGGTGGTACCCCGAGTGGCGATTTAGCGAAAGCTATAGATGCTGCTTTCGGATCGTTTGATGCCTTTAAACAAAAGTTTGCCGAAGCAGGCACTACCCGTTTTGGTTCGGGTTGGGCTTGGTTATGCCTAAAAGCCGATGGCACTTTGTGCGTATGCTCTACACCAAATCAAGATAACCCTTTAATGGATATTGCCGAATGTCCGGGCACCCCACTTTTAGGAATGGACGTATGGGAACATGCCTATTACTTAAAATATCAAAACAAACGCCCAGATTACATTGCTGCATTTTGGAATGTAGTTAACTGGACTGCTGTTGCCGAACGCTTTGCAAAAGCGAAGTAAATCGATATAGTAAAAAAAAGCCCTCCCGAAATTTCGGGAGGGCTTTTTTATTAGCGTTTACTTATTTTGTTTAATGTAATTTGTTTTTGCAACGTACATTTAAAGCGGTTTATGGCTAAACTGCGCTTATGAGCATGTTTCTGGCTCACCCCGCTATTTACCCTTTTTCTCCACAAATTAAAGCTACTTTTCTTTAATGTTTTACGCATTAAGGCAATGGTATCGGCTTCTGAAAATCCGAATTGATAAAGTATGGCTTCAAAGGG
>CANGZX010000038.1 GCA_947458775.1 Sphingobacteriaceae bacterium
AAATAGCGCCCTTAATTAGGGCTAAACACTTAAAAGCCATTTTTATAGAAGTTTCTTTTCCCAATGCGCAAGCTGATGATCAGCTTTTTGGACATTTAAATCCCAGATTATGGGCACAAGAAATGAATGTTTTAGCTTCTTTTACGGGCGCTGAAGCATTAAAAGGTTTGCCTGTAGTTATTACACACCGTAAACCATCGGGAACTAAAGAAAAGCAAATTAAGAAAGAAGTAGTAGCCGAGAATACGCTTGGTTTGAAACTCATTTTTCCGCTACAAGGAAAAATGATCTCTTTTTAGTAGTAAATAAAGTTTCCTTTTTCTGACTGTATGCTGACTTGTTTTTGGTCGGCGGCTTCTACGCGGCCAATAATTTGGGCATCCACCCCAAATGATTTGCTGATGGCGATACACTCTTGGGCAAATTCTATGTTCGTGTAAATTTCCATGCGGTGCCCCATATTAAATACCTTGTACATTTCTTCCCAATTTGTGTTCGATTGTTCTTGGATCAATTGGAAAAGTGGCGGAATAGGAAACAGATTATCCTTAATAATGTGAAGAGAATTAATAAAGTGCAATACTTTGGTTTGTGCACCGCCACTGCAATGCACCAAGCCGTTTATGGCCGCTCTATTTTTAGTTAATATAGCCTTGAGTATAGGTGCATACGTTCGGGTAGGAGAGAGTACTAATTTTCCAGCAGATACCTGCTTTGCTCCAACAATATCAATTAAATCCGTTAGTTTTTTGTTGCCAGCAAATACCAATTCATAGGGCACCGCAGGGTCATAACTTTCCGGAAATTTTTCGGCCACATATTTATGAAAAACATCGTGGCGTGCACTGGTTAAGCCATTGGAGCCCATACCCCCGTTATAGGCTGTTTCATAGCTAGCTTGCCCGTATGAAGCTAAGCCTACAATTACATCACCAGCTTGTATGCGGTCGTTAGAAATCACTTCCGAACGTTTCATGCGGCAAGTAACGGTAGAATCTACAATAATAGTGCGTACCAAATCGCCCACATCGGCAGTTTCGCCACCGGTGGAGTAAATGCCGATACCCAATGCCCGTAAGTCTGCTAATATCTCTTCGGTACCGTTAATCAGTTCAGCTAAAACCTCTTTCGGAATGCGGTTTTTATTACGTCCAATGGTAGATGAAAGTAAAATGTTATCGGTAGCACCTACGCAAAGTAGGTCGTCTAAATTCATAATAATGGCGTCTTGGGCAATGCCTTTCCAAACTGATAAATCGCCGGTTTCTTTCCAATACACATAGGCTAATGCCGATTTGGTTCCGGCGCCATCGGCATGCATAATGTTGCACCAATCAGCATCCCCACCTAATATATCCGGAATAATTTTACAAAATGCGTGTGGAAAGATCCCCTTGTCGATATTGGTAATGGCAGCATGTACATCCTCTTTTCCGGCAGATACGCCTCGGAGTTGGTAATTGCGGTCAGACATGCCGCTAAGTTAGCTTTTTCTCTAGCCATTTTTAATACCCTCAATAAAAATTATCGATTTAAAAACAATAAATCACACCAAACATAGTTTTAGTTTAATAAATCAACATGCAACACTTATGAAAAAGATGTTATTAATTTTTGGCTTGGCATTAGTTAGTCTTGTAGCCTGTAAAAAAGATGAGCCTGTAGTGCTTTCAGCCTTTGAAAAAGTAAGTTATGCCGATATTCAGGCTAAAGTAGCAAGTATGACCACCGGCAAAATTTTGGTAACTACAACTATTGCCGATGAGTTGAAACCTGGTGCGATTGTAATTTATACAACTACCGGAGGATCTTTAGGTAAGTTAATTTTACGTCAATCGGTATTTAATGATAAAAGTCATCTATTTATTTTTGATATGGTAAATTACGATGCAACAGGTAAGGTAGTTTTAAGTAAATCTCAAATAACGGTTAACAATCTCGAAATGGTAGATTTAGATTTAGGAGAAATTACTACTACAGATGGTGCTCAGTCTTTTATTTATTATATTGATGCAGGAGAATACTTATTATCGCCAGATGGGCTTGGGGTGGCTAAATTTTATGTATATTCCAATTAAAAGGTATTTCTAACAAAAAAAAGCCCCCGAATTTCGGGGGCTTTTTTTATTTAATAAAGAGTAATTCTCTAAATTTAGGTAGCGGCCATTGGCCATCATCTACCACTTGTTCCAATTTATCTACGTGGTAACGAATGGGTTCAAAAAAGGTTTTCACCGTTTCGTCATAGGCAATAGAGCGGTCACGAATGTCGTCTATAGCATTTGCTTTTTTACGAGCAGCAACCATGCTATCTACATTGCTTTTAATAAAGTTTACATGCGTGGCAATTTTAGTAATTAATTCCAATTGCGCTTTGTAGGTGGCTTTATCTAAGCCTATGGCTTGTAAACCTTGCACGTTTTGCACCAATTTGCTTTGGTACTCCACCGCCGAAGGAATGATGACACTATTCACCAATTCGCCAATAACACGAGCTTCAATTTGTAGTTTTTTATAAAAGCTTTCTAATAAAATCTCGTGGCGGGCTTCCGATTCACGGTGATTAAACACATGTAATTTCTCAAATAAGTTTAACGTTTTCTCACTCACATAGGCATCTAAAGCTTTTGGCGTGGTTTTAATGTTCGATAAACCTCTGCTTAGGGCTTCTTTCTCCCATTCTTCGCTGTAGCCATTACCTTCGAAACGGATAGATTTTGACTCCTTAATGTATTTCTTAATCACGGTTAAAATCGCGATGTCTTTTTTCTCTCCCTTTTTAATCAATTTATCTACATCAGTTTTAAATTTTACCAATTGGTCGGCCATAATGGTATTTAAAACGGTCATTGGTGCCGATGAATTGGCAGAAGAACCTACCGCACGGAATTCAAATTTATTTCCGGTAAAGGCAAAAGGAGAGGTACGGTTACGGTCGGTATTGTCTAATAAAATTTGAGGAATTTTAGGAATACCCAACCAAAGCGAATTATCTTCTTTTACTTTTTTGCTGATACGAGCACTTTCTACTTCATCTAATACATCGTTTAATTGGCTACCCAAGAAAATAGAGATGATGGCCGGAGGAGCCTCATTGGCACCCAAACGGTGATCGTTGTTTACCGAGGCAATAGAAGCACGCAATAAATCGGCATGTTCGTGTACGGCTTTTACCGTATTTACGAAAAAGGCCAAAAACATCAAGTTATTTTTAGGTGTTTTACCCGGAGCTAATAGATTTTTACCGGTATTGGTAATTAAGCTCCAGTTATTGTGTTTACCCGAGCCGTTTACTCCAGCATATGGTTTTTCGTGCAACAATACTTTGAAATTATGGCGTCTGGCTACTTTTTCCATCACATCCATTAATAATTGGTTGTGATCAATGGCTAAGTTTATTTCCTCGTAAATAGGTGCACACTCAAATTGAGATGGGGCTACCTCATTGTGACGGGTTTTTAATGGAATACCCAATTTTAAGGCTTCGGTTTCAAAATCGAGCATGTAAGCATACACTCTTTCTGGAATGGTACCGAAATAGTGGTCTTCCAATTGTTGGCCTTTGGCCGACATGTGGCCAAAAAGCGTGCGGCCGGTTAATAATAAATCCGGACGAGCATTATATAAAGCTAAGTCCACTAAAAAATATTCTTGTTCAATACCTAAAGAGGCATTTACTTTTTCTACCGATTTATCGAAGTAGTGGCAAACATCTACTGCTGCTTTGTCTAAAGCCGATAAGGCCTTTAATAAAGGGGCTTTGTAATCTAAGGCTTCACCAGTATACGATACAAAAACGGTTGGAATGCACAAGGTTTTTCCGGTGTTGCTTTCCATAATAAAAGCTGGCGAAGATGGATCCCAAGCGGTATAGCCACGGGCTTCGAAGGTATTGCGAATACCCCCATTTGGGAAACTAGAGGCATCAGGCTCTTGTTGCACCAAGGCATCGCCCGAAAACTTCTCGATAGCAGAACCATCGGAGGTGGGTTCGAAAAACGAATCGTGTTTCTCGGCAGTAGTGCCGGTTAAGGGTTGAAACCAATGGGTATAGTGCGTGGCTCCTTTAATCATAGCCCAGGCTTTCATAGCAGCGGCAATCTGTTCAGATACTTCGCGATTTACCGATGTGCCTAATTCAATTGAATTAATAATGCTTTGGTAAGCCTCTTTCGATAAAAATTCTTTCATTTTCTTTTTATCGAACACGTTTACACCGAAAAATTCAGAAATTTTGCTCGAAGGAGTCTTAACTTCTGGAATTGTTCTCGATAAAACAGCATTTAATGCCTGAAATCTTAGATTTGCCATATTTTTTCTACTTTTTAATTAAATATTTACCAAAAATAAGGTAAAACGCTCAATTTTTAGCCTAAAAAGTGAATAAATTCTGTAGTTGTTGATAAAATAACTCTTTTTATAACAGAAAAAATATGTGGATAACCTTGTTGAAACAAAATTTAGGCTCAACTTCGGCAATGTCGCATTTTTAGCTATTTTTGATGAACCATAAAATCACTACTAATCTGTGGAAAACCAAGCACTATCTACCGTAGAAACTGCCAAAGAATTAGGACTTTTACCAGAAGAGTTCGAGCGAATTCAGCAAATTTTAGGTCGTATACCAAATTTTACCGAATTGTCTATCTTTTCGGTTATGTGGAGCGAACATTGTTCGTATAAAAACTCCATTACCTGGTTAAAAACCCTGCCTAAAGATGGCCCTCGGATGCTGGCTAAAGCCGGCGAAGAAAATGCAGGTTTGGTAGATTTAGGCGATGGCGTTGCTTGTTGTTTTAAAATAGAATCACATAACCACCCCTCAGCTTTAGAGCCTTACCAAGGTGCTGCTACGGGTGTTGGTGGTATTAATCGCGATATTTTTACCATGGGCGCCCGTCCCATTGCTCAATTAAACTCTTTGCGTTTTGGCGACATTCATCAGCCTAAAAATCAATGGTTATTAAAAGGTGTGGTAAAAGGTATCAGCCATTATGGCAATGCTTTTGGTATTCCAACGGTGGGTGGCGAATTGTTTTTTGATGAGTGTTATACTGTAAACCCCTTGGTAAACGCCATGTCGGCTGGTATTTTAACCGTTGGTGAAATGGTTTCTGCAACTTCTTACGGAGTTGGTAACCCAGTTTATATTGTGGGTTCGGCTACCGGAAAAGACGGTATTCATGGAGCAGCTTTTGCTTCAAAAGATATTTCGGAAGATTCGGTAAACGATTTGCCGGCCGTTCAGGTGGGTGATCCATTTCAAGAAAAATTATTGTTAGAAGCCACGCTTGAGGTTATAAAAACCGGAGCTGTGGTGGGCATGCAAGATATGGGTGCGGCCGGTATTATTTGTTCCAATTCAGAAATGTCGGCCAAAGGCGAACACGGCATGCGTATTGATTTGGATAAAGTGCCTATGCGCCAAGAAAACATGAAACCCTTCGAAATCCTCTTGTCAGAATCTCAAGAGCGTATGCTTATTGTGGTAGAAAAAGGCAGAGAGAAAGAAGTAGAGGCGGTTTTTGACAAGTGGGATTTAAATTGCGCCATTATTGGCGAAGTTACCGATACCAAGCGCTTACATTATTATATGAACGGCGAATTGGTAGCCGATGTGCCTGCCGATGATTTGGTATTAGGCGGTGGCGCTCCGGTATATAACAGAGAATACCGCGAACCGGCTTATTATCAAGAAAACTTAAAATTTACACTAGATAGCGTGCAAGAGCCTGCTGATTTGAAAGCAGTAGCGCACCATTTAGTATCGCACCCAAACATTGCCTCTAAGCGTTGGGTAACCGATCAATACGATTCTATGATTGGTACAGCCACCATGACCACCAATCGCCCATGCGATGCGGCGGTTGTAGCGGTAAAGGGCACCGATAAAGCCATTGCTTTAACCATTGATTGTAATGCTCGGTATGTGTATGCCGATCCGCAAAAAGGCTGTGCCATTGCTGTGGCCGAAGCCGCTAGAAATATTACTTGTGCTGGTGGTGAGCCGGTGGCCATTACCAATTGCTTGAATTTTGGTAACCCATACGTTCCCGAAGTGTATTGGCAATTTGTAAGTGCCATAAAGGGTATGAGCGAAGCCTGTACCAAGTTTCAAACTCCAGTTACAGGTGGTAATGTGAGTTTTTACAACCAATCTTCAGATGAGGGGCCGGTATTTCCAACCCCAACTATTGGTATGTTGGGTGTTTTAGACGATAAAAACACCTTAATGACGTCCAATTTTAAAGCTGAAGGCGATTTAATTTACCTCATAGGCGAAAGCCAAAACGATATTGCTTCGTCGCAGTATTTAGCCTCTTTTCATAACGTTACGGCGGCACCTGCTCCCTATTTCGATTTAGAGAAAGAATACGATATGCATCAAGTTGTGAAGCAACTCATCAAAGAGAAACTCATTCAATCGGCCCACGATGTGGCCGATGGCGGCTTGTATATCGCATTGTTAGAGTCGGCTATGCCTAATTCATTGGGATTTGCTATTGAAAGTGAAGACGATATTCGTAAAGATGCATTCCTATTTGGGGAGGCGCAAGGCAGGGTAGTGGTATCTATTAAACCCGATCAGCAAGAAGCGTTTATTGAATTGCTGGCCACTTCTACTACCGAGTTTTCGCTTTTAGGAACCGTTACCTCGGGAGCGCTTTTGGTAGATGACGAATCTTTTGGTACTATAAAAGAAGCCAATGCAGTGTATCAAAACGTATTGCACGGCATACTTGGAGAGTAGTGGCAAACCCATTCAAATTCAAGCAATTTGATGTAGACCAGAATCATTGTGCCATGAAGGTGAACACCGATGGCGTATTGTTGGGTGCTCTTGTTCAAGCCGATGCTCCTAAGCAGATTTTAGATATAGGTACCGGTACCGGTGTAATTGCCTTAATGCTAGCCCAGCGTTTCCCTGAATCCGAAATTGATGGGGTAGAACTAGATAAGCTAGCTGCTACTACTGCTGCGGTAAATTTTCAAGCAAGTCCCTT
>CANGZX010000039.1 GCA_947458775.1 Sphingobacteriaceae bacterium
AAATACGGTAAATAGAGGCGGCGGTAGCTGTTATACGCTTTCGCAGTTGACTCCAATTGCCAACTTATGTAAAGAGCGTGGCTTAAAATTACACTTAGATGGAGCCCGCATTTTTAATGCACTGGTTGCCACCGGCGACGATCCGAAAGGCTATGGCAAACTCTTCGATGGTATATCCATTTGTTTATCTAAAGGCTTGGGCGCTCCGGTAGGTTCAGTTTTATTAGGCAGTGCAGAAACCATTAAGCAAGCCCGTAGAATTCGTAAAGTATTTGGTGGAGGCATGCGCCAAGCCGGTTATTTAGCCGCTGCGGGTATCTACGCCCTCGATCATCAGGTGAAGCGTTTGGCAGAAGATCATCAGCATGCTCAAGTGTTGGGAGATGCCTTGCTGAAGCAGCCCTACCTGAAATCGATCATGCCGGTAGACACCAATATTATTATTTTTGAATTGCACGATGCTTATCCGGCTGAAGATTTTGTAGATAAATTAGCTAAAAAAGGCGTTTTATGTAACACCTTTGGCAAACAACAGGTTCGTTTGGTAACCCATTTGGATGTAAGTGCTGAAATGGTAGAATATATTAAACAAACATTGCCGACTTTATAATTTTGTTTGAATGAAAAAATTATTGATAGCCAATAGAGGTGAAATTGCCTTGCGCATTATGCGTTCGGCGAAAGAAATGGGCATTGCTACGGTAGCTGTTTATTCAGAAGCCGATAGAAATGCACTACATGTACGTTATGCCGATGAAGCAGTATGCATTGGTCCGGCAGCTTCCAATCAATCTTATTTAGTAGTAGAGAAAATTATAGATGCCTGTAAACAAACAGGTGCCGAGGCTATTCACCCTGGTTATGGGTTTTTGTCGGAAAATGCTGCTTTTGCTCGGGCAGTAGAAAAAGCTGGCTTAGTGCTGGTGGGGCCATCGCCCGAAGCCATGGAGATGATGGGCAATAAATTATCGGCAAAAGCGGCAGCCCTCAAATACAATATTCCAATGGTTCCCGGAACCGAAGAAGCCATTTCGGATATCGAGGAAGCGAAAAATAGAGCCATTGAAGTAGGTTTTCCAATCTTGATTAAAGCGGCTGCCGGTGGCGGCGGCAAGGGCATGCGTATTGTAGAGAATGCCGCCGATTTTGAAGAACAAATGCACCTAGCTGTTTCTGAAGCAACCTCTGCCTTTGGCGATGGGGCGGTGTTTATAGAACGTTATGTAGGCTCTCCACGTCATATTGAAATACAAGTTTTGGGTGATAATCACGGCAATATCGTACATCTTTTCGAACGTGATTGTTCCGTGCAACGCCGTCATCAAAAGGTAATTGAGGAAGCACCTTCGTCGGTTCTTACGCCCGAAATTCGCGAAAAAATGGGAAAATGTGCGGTAGATGTTGCCCGTTCGTGTAATTACACCGGTGCCGGAACGGTAGAGTTTATATTGGATGAAAATCTCGACTTCTTTTTCCTAGAAATGAATACTCGTTTGCAGGTGGAACATCCGGTAACCGAATTGATTACAGGTTTAGATTTAGTAAAAGAGCAGATTAAGATTGCTCGTGGTGAAAAATTGAGCTTTACACAAGAAGACATTGCCATGAAAGGCCATGCCATTGAATTGCGGGTATATGCCGAAGATCCGGCGACGAATTTTTTACCCGATATCGGCACCCTAGAAACTTACCGCTTGCCGCAAGGCCCCGGTGTTCGGGTAGATGATGGTTTTGAAGAGGGCATGGAAATCCCTATTTACTACGACCCTATGATTGCTAAATTGATTACCTATGGCGAAAATAGAGCCCAAGCCATTGAGCGCATGATTCGTGCTATTGATGAATACCAAATTACGGGTATAGAAACCACACTGGGCTTTGGAAAATTTGTGATGCAACACGAGGCTTTTACCTCGGGTAATTTCGATACCCATTTTGTAAAAAACTATTTTAAACCGAGTAACCTGCTGCATGAAAATGAGCAAGAAGCATCCATTGCAGCGCTAGTAGCCGCTAAACTCATGCAAAAACAAACACAGCAATTTAACACAGTCAATCAAACTGCAAAAACTTCTTCTTGGAAAAAAAATAGGAAAGTATAGTTATTGCTTTTTTAAATTTTGAATGTAGGTGGTAAGTTCTGTGGTAAATTCATCGAGTTGTATGGCTGATTCTTTCATAAAATCACAAATTTCTTTGAGCTCAACTTGATCTAAGGTTTCATCCGCTAGTAAATCGGATAAGCCCAAAATATTTGATACGGGCTGCCCAACCTTTAAAGAGGTCATATACAACATTTCCTCCAATCCTTGTATAAATTTTGCACGTTGTTCTTTAGCTTTTTTTCTTTCCGTTACATCCATGGAGAGTATACAAATGCCTTCTGGAACGGGTTGAATCCTTAATTCGAAATATTTCATACTCCCGTCAGGAAAGGTAAAATCATTTTCAAAACAAGCCGGCTCTCGTTCTTGCATGCAAAAATGCAGCATCTTAAATAGGTCTGTTTTTTCAATGCCTGGAAATTTTTCCATCATAGTAAAGCCAAGCAGTTGCTCTTTTTTTCTACACTTGCTCTGTTTTACAATGGTGTTATTCACATAGATGTATTGCCAGTTAAAATCAATCAGCTGGACTCCCTCTAGTAAATGGTCCAAAGTTCGAGTACATAATTTTCCGATGGTCATACCTTTGGTGTTTGGTTCAATATTCACAGCTGTTTGCGCTGAACTTACCTGCTGCTTTGATTGAAACATTTGAAATGGAACGCTAGAGCAGATGTGTGAATTCAATCTATGCGAAATAAAAATAAATAAAAATTTAAACTTTTATCACAAAAGATAAAATTAATTTTATTTAAAAATTATTAATAGTAAAGAATTTATTTATCTTTTTTACGTAGTTCTTGCAGCCTAAATTCGGTCATTTGAATAATTAAGGCAGTAGGAATAGCCCCTGTGAGGGGGAATTGAACCGAACCTTTGGCATGTTTATAGGAGCTCAGTTGAGTTTCGAAATGCGTAATAGTGGCCGCTCCGGGATAAAAGCCGATGTGTTTTGTATAGCCGGCAAAGTATACCAAATTTTTTGTGGTACGAAAGCAAGGCATACCATAGCTAATGCGCTGGGTAGCTTTTGGAGCTGCCTCTTTTATGGCCGCCCGAAGCTGTTTTAAAAAGGTTTGGGTGATTTCCGGAAAGGCAGCAATATACGCATCAATGGTTGTAGCCGCGGCCATGCCCATGGCTTTAGCAGCAAGAGCTGTTGTTTAATTTGTGGTAATATTGGTAGGAGAGGGCTAAAATGCCTAAAAAAACCATAGGTAATAGTAACATAGGTGTAATACCATCAACCGCCCAAAGACTAATGCCTGCAAAAATAAAATCGAAAGCAAAGCCTCCATAGGCCCATTCTTTTACGCATTTTGGCATTTGGGGAATTACTAAGGTGAGCGCACCAGCTACTTTAAAAATAGCTAAAGCGGTACCAAAGTATTCGGGGTAGCCCAGGTGGCTTATGCCTTGTTTGGCCATTTCGGTTTGTGAGGTAAAGCCCGGTATTACCCCTTCCATAATAAAGATAATAAGGGTGCTAGTCCAAAAGATGACTTTACTAGTTTTCATAAAAATAAAACTTATTTGGTTTTTTCTACTATTACGGCGGTGCCATAAGCCAATACCTCGGTAAGGCCGCTCATTACTTCGTTGGCATCGTAGCGCATATTTATAACGGCATTGGCGCCTACTGAACGAGCATGTTGTAGCATGAGTTGGTAGGCTTCTTCTCTAGCCCGTTCACACAATTCGGTGTAAATGGCACTACGGCCACCAAAAATGGTCATAAAGCCACCGGCTATATTGCCTATTACGCTTCTAGAGCGTACAGTAATGCCTCGTACCAAGCCCAATTGTTGGGTAATTTTATATCCTTCTAGGTGTGTGCTGGTGGTAATTAAGGATAAATCGTTCATATTTTATAGCATTTAGTTGCTCTAATTTACCAAATTATTTTTTTAAAACTAAACGAACATACCTTAAGCCAAGGTATCTCGGAAACGCTAAGATTTAATTAGTCAATTTGTTTGCCTTTCATGGCAGTAGCAATGGCTACATCCATTACTCGTTCGGCAAAGGGGCGGGTGTATTCGTTGAGGGCTTCAACTTGTTTCAGCATCAAATCCTTATCTCCAGAGTTTAAACTTGCTCGGAGCTGCTCAAGCAATTGGCGGCTTTGCAAAATCTCAAATTCTTGTAAAAACTGGGCGTTTTTAGCTAAGAAACGGTCGGCGGTATAGGCCATTTGTTCGGCCTCGGTGCGGGCTTCAATGAGCATACGTTGGGCTACATCGTCTTTCGCATGGGCAATGCTATCTAGTAACATTTGTTCAACTTCTTCGTCGCTAAGGCCGTAGGTTGGTTTTACTTCTACCTCTTGTTTTACACCCGAACGTAATTCTGTGGCTTGCACAGTTAAAATACCATCGGCATTCAGCAAAAAATTAATATCTATTTTGGGTAAGCCTGCAGGCATAGCCGGAATACCTTTCAAGTCAAATTCAGCTAATTTTCTATTCTCCTGTACCAAATCACGTTCGCCTTGGTATACCGAAATTTTCAGGTTCACTTGCCCATCTACTGAGGTGGTGTATTGGCGGCCAGCCTTTGTGGGTATTTTGGCATTTCGTGCAATAATTACATCCATTAAACCACCCATGGTTTCTATTCCTAATGACAATGGGGTTACATCCAATAATAAAATATCGGAGCGGTTACCCGCTAAAATATCCGATTGAATGGCGGCACCTAAGGCTACTACCTCATCGGGATTTAGTTCATCGTGCACGGGTTTACCAAAAAATGCGGCAACGGCTTGTTTAACGGCTGGGGTACGGGTAGAACCGCCCACCATAATCACTTCGTCAATATTTTCGGGCTTTAAATTTGCATCACGTAGGGCGTATTGGCAACACGCTAAGGTTTCGGCCAATTTAGGCTGTATAAGTTCTTCGAATTTTTGTTTGCTTATGGCCAATGGAATGCCCTTTAAACTTTCGTTGAATAGGTTTTGGCTGCCTAAGGCTTTTTTAGCTTCCTCAGCTTTTAGGCGAAGGCCTTGTGCCAATTCTTGGTTTTCGCTAAGGCTTTTTAAGTCGAGTTTATTTTCGTGTATCCAATAGTCAACAATGGCTCGGTCAAAATCATCGCCACCTAAAAAGGTATTGCCATTGGTGGCTAATACTTCAAAAATGCCGTTTTGTATTTGTAAGATGGACACATCAAAAGTACCTCCACCTAAATCGTATACCGCAATGGTTTTTTCTTCATTGGGGTTTAAGCCAATGCCATAGGCTAAACTAGCGGCCGTGGGTTCGTTTACCATACGCAATACATCCAATCCGGCTAGTTTTCCGGCATCACGGGTGGCTTGGCGTTGGCTATCGTTAAAGTAGGCAGGTACCGTAATTACCGCTCGGGTAACCGGCGTTTTTAATGCATGTTCGGCACGTTCTTTCAGCTCTTTTAAAATTAATGCCGAAAGCTCAATGGGCGTATAAAATTTATCACCCACCTTAATTTTTACCAAGCTCTCTTGGTTATCGTCTATTACTTTGTAGGAGAAAAAATCACGGTGCTTCGCTATATCGCCATACGATCTGCCCAATAATCGCTTTACAGAAAAAATAGTGTTTTGGGGATCGGTGGTTAAAAATTCTTTGGCTTGGTTGCCAACTACCAGGCTGCCATCTTTTGCAAAATGTATAACCGATGGCACCAATTCGCCCTTGCCCGTGTCGTTTATTACTTGGGCTTTCCCATCGGGATTGATAAAAGCCACCAAGCTATTAGTAGTTCCCAAATCTATACCCACAATAAGGTCTTCTTTTTGCAAAGAGCCGGTTGCTAAATTGATGGATACTTTTGCCATGGGGGTTAAATAATTGGAATACAAAGGTAGCTATTTAGATTGATTCTAAAAAGATTGCCTTCCTTGTTTTGCATATGCTTTAGCAATGCATCGGCATGTATTCGCATAATCTATTTAGCGAATACAAACGTATTGGAGCGTAAAAATGTATCTTTGCGCCAATGGCCACCAATTTCGAAGATTTTAAATTAAACAGACAGCTCCTAAATGCAATAGAGGAGGCGGGATACACCCAGCCAACACCTATTCAGCAGAAGGCCATTGCACCAATTTTATCGGGGCAAGATATGATGGGCATTGCGCAAACGGGCACCGGTAAAACGGCGGCTTTTGTATTGCCCATGCTGATGAAATTAAAGTATGCTCAGGGCAAAGACCCCCGTGCCTTAATTTTGGCGCCTACACGAGAGTTGGCCATGCAAATAGAAGAAAACATTATTCAATTTGCTAAATACACCGATTTGCGCACCGTGGTACTTTACGGTGGTCTTGGTCCAAAAACACAAATTGCTGCCTTAGAAAAGGGTGCCGATATTTTGGTTGCCACTCCAGGCCGCTTTTTAGATTTATACTTAGCTGGCCACATTGTTACCAAATCTATACAGTTTTTGGTATTGGATGAGGCCGATAAAATGATGGATATGGGCTTTATTGGCTCCATTCATCGCATATTAGAAGTTGTGCCCCGCAAGCGTCAAAATTTGCTTTTTTCGGCTACTATGAGCGAATTGGTGCATAAAATTTCGGGCGATTTCTTAAAATTTCCTTTAATAATAGAGGTAGCTGCGCAAGCTACGCCGGCCCATACGGTAAGCCAAGTT
>CANGZX010000040.1 GCA_947458775.1 Sphingobacteriaceae bacterium
ACCTTAAACTCGATTTTAGGTCTTTTATACATGTAGAGGGCGTACCAGCCAAAGATTTCAGAAAAGATAAAATAAACCTTGCTGATTTTACAGCGGTTATTTTTACCAGCAGAAATGCAGCCGACCACTATTTCAGAATTTGTGAAGAAATGCGTTTTGAGGTGCCTGCCGAAATGAAGTATTTCTGCCTTTCGGAAAATATTGCGCTCTATCTTCAGAAATACATACAATACCGCAAACGAAAAATATTTTTTGGCAAACAAAGCGCTGCTGATTTGGCAGATCTGTTAAAAAAACACACTGCCGAAAACTTTTTATATCCATGTTCGGATGTAGCTGGGGAAGAAACACAAAACTTTTTGCAAACCAACGGCTATACCTTTACTACGGCTATACTTTTTAAAACCGTTTGCAGCGATTTGTCTGATTTGGCTGATGTTTTTTACGACATCATTGTCTTTTTCAGCCCATCTAGTATACAATCGTTGTATAAGAACTTCCCAGATTTTCAACAAAACAATACCCGCTTGGCTGCTTTTGGGCCAACAACACACAAAGCACTGTTAGACAGAGGGTTAATTTTAGATATCCCTGCGCCAAATCCTAAATCACCAAGTATGACTATGGCTTTAGATGAGTATATAAAGCAGTCAAACAAGTAATTATTTAGCTAAATAGCTCGAATTTAAACGTAGATTTTTTTTTTGAATTTATTTATCACTGAGATTTAACTCCAAATTCATATATTAGGTGGTTATATTATAACGTTATGGGTTTAATAAAAACTTACCAAAATATCATTCAACTTTTTGCGGCCATTGTCATTACAGTGCTTCTAAGTAGCTGTGGAAAAAGCGGCGCTAGTGGCGAATTAGTAGGCGTCGGTGCAAGTAACTTTAGGAGTAACGAAGTGCCCTATGGCATGGTGTATATTCCTTCTGGCACCTTTGTAATGGGTCAAACCGATCAAGATGTTACCTTTGGTCAGTTGGCACAAAATAAACAAGTATCTGTTTCAGCGTTTTTTATGGATGAAACAGAAATTACCAATAGTGAATACCGCCAATTTGTAAATTGGGTGCGTGATTCAATTGCAATTACTGATTATTTAAAAGACGATAAATTTTTCATAAAATCTAAAAATCCTGATGTTAACCTGAATGCCAAAAAAATTATAGATTGGAGAAAAGTAGGCAAGGGAAGTAACGTGATATGGGGAAACAAAAAATCGGGTGCTGCCAATGCGCCAAAATTACAAAACATTTATTATCAGGGAGATGATCGTGTGTTCGACCGGAATGAATTGGATGTACGCTTATTGAAATATAATTTTGCTGTTGTGGATTTGCGTGCGGCAGCCGATAATAATAAAAACAAATCAAAAACCCGTTCAGATTTCATTATAAGAGACCAAGTAGCCGTTTACCCAGATACCTTGGCTTGGTTGTCTGATTTTGCTTATGCTCAAAATGAGCCAATGGCTCAAGGTTATTTTGTCCATCCAGCTTATAATAATTATCCGGTGGTAGGTGTAACTTGGCGACAGGCAAGAGCTTTTACCGTATGGCGTACACGTTACAACGATGCCTATCGCGAATCTAAAAAATTACCAAAACGTTTGCCATATCAATTACCTAGCGAAGCAGAATTTGAATATGCTGCTCGAGGTGGAAGAACAGGAACAACCTACCCATGGGGCGGGCCGTATCCACGAAACGCCAAAGGGTGCTTAATGGCAAACTTTAAACCCGGTAGAGGAAATTATGCTGATGATGGCGGTGCCTTTACCGTAAATGTAAAATCGTATTTTCCGAATGATTTTGGTTTATACAATATTGCAGGAAACGTGGCCGAGTGGACTTCATCTGCTTTCGACGAGTCTGCTCCAAACTTTACCAACGACTTAAACCCTGCTTTTGCTTACGAAGCGAAAGATACCGACCCTGAAGCCCTAAAACGCAAAGTAGTGCGTGGAGGTTCTTGGAAAGATATTGGCTATTTTTTACAAAATTCGGCTCGTACCTACGAGTTCCAAGACGAAGCCAAATCATTTATGGGTTTCCGTTGCGTAACACCCTATATTGGTAGAGATATTAAAGATAAATAATCAATTAACCTCAATTAGCCATATTCTTTAAAACAACCTTGTTATGACTAACAATAAATTCTTCAAACTTTTTACGAAATATCAAAGCACTCTAATTAACATTGGAGCATCTATTGTAATTATTGGTTTAATTTTTAAAATTAACCACTATCCGGGAGCCGAAATTGGTATTGCAATAGGTTTAGGTACAGAAGCATTTTTATTCTTTACTTTAGGTTTAATAGCCTACGCTAACCCAGAAGAAGAATCACACGGGCCTGTTGCCAGTGGTGCTGGTGCATTTGGTATACCGGGTGTTGAGCTAGATAAAGACTCAAAAGCTAAAATTGAAGCAGGCTTAAAAAACTTTGCAAATAATTTAGCGGCTATTTCATCAGCAGCAGATGCAGCCGCGGTAACCAACGAATTTGCAACGAAAGTAAAAGCAGCTTCGGCTACCTTCGATCAGGTGAATGCAACCTTACAGCAAGTTTCTGTTAATTTAAGCAAGCTAGACGTTACGCCTATTACTCATTCTATGGACGATGCAAAAAAAGTACAAGAAGAAATAGTGAAATTGTCGAAAAACTTAGCTGCATTAAATGCAGTGTATGGCAATATGTTAACGGCTATGAATCAGCCACGCAGCTAATTAGTTTTTACACCCACTACTAAATTCAAAATTATGGCTGGAGGTAAAGAAACCCCAAGGCAGCGGATGATAGGCATTTTATACCTGGTATTACTAGGACTAATTGCCTTGAGTGTAAACGATTCGTTGCTAGACGCATTTAAAAACATCACCGATAGTTTATCTACGTCAACTACAAACGTAAATAGTGGTGTAGAAGCTACATTTTCTTCTTTTGAATCAACCAAACTTAAAGACGACCCGATTAAAGCAAAGCCTATTTACGATAAGGCTAAACAAGCAAGCGGCTATGCACGTGATTTAGAATCGTACATTAATGACCTTAAAACTTCGCTTACAGAACAAGGTGGAGGTATTAATGAAAGTAGCGGCGATTTAGAAGGCAGAGCCAGTGTAGATATTTCCCCTCGTTTTATGATCAATGGAGGGAAAGCCACCGACTTGCGTAAAAAAATTACCGAAACTCGGGAGAAATTATTGGGCCTATTAGATGAAAAAGATCGTAAAACGGTTAAATTTTCATTGAGCACCATAGATCCACCCCGAAAAGGAGGTGTTTCGAAAACATGGGAAGAAGCCAATTTTGGCGATGGGATTCCTTTAGCAGCCGCTATGACTGCCTTAACCAAAATTCAGGCCGATGTTAAAAATGCCGAATCGGAAATGGTGAAAAAGATTTTAGGTAAAATGGATCAGGCAGAGATCAATCTTGATGAGTTTGCTGCTGTAGCCGTGGCACCTACTTCTTACGTTATTCAGGGGCAACCCTATACCGCCGAAGTTTTTTTAACGGCTTCTAGCTCTACCCTAAAACAAAGTATAAACGTTGGCGGTGCTAATTTACCTATTAAAGAAGGTAAAGGTGTGTACACCGTAAATACAAATAGAGAGGGTATTTTTAGCTGGGTGGGTACTCTCACCGTAATTGGTACCGATGGTAAACCTAAAACCTATCGCACTCCAGAACAAAAATACCAAGTGGCTCGTCCATCAGCGGTCGTATCGCCCGATAAAATGAACGTATTTTATATCGGTGTGTCTAACCCGGTATCCATTTCGGCTCCAGGTATTCCTAAAGAAAAACTCAGAGTGAGCGTAAGTTCTGGTAGCATGAGCGGTGCAAATGGTCGTTACACTTTTACGTCAAATACTCCAACACCTGTAGTTGTAAATGTTTCTGCAGAAATTAATGGCAGGGTGCAAGCCATTGGCTCTAGCAATTTCCGTGTAAAACGAATACCAGATCCGAAAGCACGGTTTGCCGGAAAATCTAGCGGAACCCTAAGTGCTGCAGCCATTAGAGCGCAAAACTTTGTTGCCGCCGTGTTAGACGGTTTTGATTTTGATGCAAAATTTACCATTGTGAGGTATACTTTACTAATTGCTAAACCACGTGCCGATGTAATTGTGGTACAGGGAAACGGTAATAGTATAGAAGGAAGCGCCAAATCTGCTATAAATACCGTTTCAGCAGGTACACGTGTAATTTTTGATAATATTATTGCGGTGGGGCCAGATGGATCACAAAGAGGCTTAGACCCCATTGTATTAACTGCAAACTAATTTTTTATGAAAAAGATTTTTATTAGTTGCGTATTGGTGGTGCTATCTGTCTCTTTATGGGCGCAGACTACCAAGCCCAACACCACTAGAAAACCGCCTGCTAAAACAGAACCCAATCCTGCACCTGTAGTGGTACCTCCAACACCACCACCTATTCCAGTGCCTGCTTCTAAGCAGCAAGACAGACCGGTAGATGGGTATTATAAAAAAATGAACATTTTCCAAGCTAAAGTAGTGCCATTAGCACCTATTAGAGAAGCAGATATAATTTACAGCAAACGTGTTTGGAGAGAAATTGATGTGCGTGAAAAAATAAATCAGTTTTTTATTGCACCTCAAGCTAGTTTAATTGAAATTATTAAACGTGCTGTAGAAGCCGGTGAACTAACCGCGTACGATCCTACCCCTGCAGGAGATAAAGACGATTTAAATGGCGATGCTTTTTCAACAACTTTAACGGCCCAAAAAGCAATCTCTCTGTTCAACGATAGTACCTTGGTGCCCGATTATAATGAAGCTGGCGAAAAAACTGGTGACCGCATGGTAGCCAACGTGTTTTCTCCTGAAATTTACGCGAACTTTAATTTTAGAATTAAAGAAGATTGGATTTTCGACAAACAGCGTTCGGTATTTGAGCCACGCATTGTGGGTTTAGCCATACTTAGAAAGAATGTAGTAAATGGTGAAGATCAAGGGCAGAACGTACTGTTCTGGTTGTATTTTCCGGAGTTGAGAAATATTTTGGTAAGTAAAACGGTGGCAAATGGCCATAATGATGCCACTACCCTATCTTACGACGACGTGTTTATGAAACGCATTTTCTCTAGCTTTATCGTAAAAATATCTAATGTGAAAGATGAGTCTATTAAAGATTACGTGAAAACAAGTGGCGTAGATCGTTTAAAAGAAGCAGAACGCCTAAAGAAAGAACTGTTTGATTGGGAACACGATTTGTGGTCGTACTAATCTCCTGATACAAAAGGCTCCCGAAACGGAGCCTTTTTTAGTTTGCCGCTTTTGTAAAATACGCTTGCAGTGCAACCAGTTGTTTTTTATTCAACACCTTCGCTAGGTCTTCGGGGGCAGCTTCTTTAATTTTCTTTACCGATTTAAAAGTGCTCAGCAATTTCTGAGCGGTAGTAGTTCCAACACCCCGGATGTTGGATAGTTCGGTTTTTAGTGTTCCCTGATCTCGTTTTTTGCGGTGAAACGTAATACCAAAACGGTGGGCCTCATCTCGTAATTGTTGAATGATACGCAAACTTTCCGATTTCTTATCCAAATGTAGTGGATAGGGATCGCCGGGGTAGTACAATTCTTCTAAGCGTTTGGCAATGCCAATTACGGTAAGTTGCTTGCTAATGCCCAATTTCTTTAAACTGGTTAATGCTGCTGATAATTGCCCTTTACCCCCATCAATTACCACGAGTTGAGGTAAGGCTTCGCCTTCTTCCAACATGCGCTTATACCTGCGGTACACCGCTTCTTCCATGGTGGCAAAATCATTGGGGCCTTCTACGGTTTTTACGTTAAAGTGGCGGTAGTCTTTTTTAGAAGGCTTAGTATCTTTAAAAACCACAATGGCCGAAACTGGGTATTGCCCCTGGAAGTTGGAATTATCGAAACACTCGATGTGAGTGGGCAATTGATTGAGCCTTAAATCTTTCATCATCTGCGTCAATACACGTTCGGTTTTTACCTCGGGGTTTAGCTTTTCGTATTGGTTTAGGCGCTCTTTTTTAAAGTACAGTACATTTTTCTGCGAAAGTTCCAGTAGTTTTTTCTTTTCGCCTAGTTTGGGCACCGTAAAGCGAATGTTTTCATCTTGCAGCTCTAGTGCAAAAGGCACAATAATTTCTTTCGATTGGCTGTTAAAACGAGCTCTAAAATCAGAAATAGCAATGCTGAGGAGTTCTTCTTCCGTTTCGTCGAGTTTTTTACGCAACTCAATGGTTTGCGTTTGTATAATGGTACCGTTCATTACCTTGAGGTAATTTACAAAGGCGTAATTATTTTCGGAGGCAATGCTAAACACATCTACATTGCTAATTGCTGCACTCACCACCGTCGATTTACTTTGATAGCCAACCAACGAATCGAGTTTTTCTTTAAGCGATTGCGCCCGTTCAAACTGCATTTCCGAAACGGCTTGTTTCAGTTCCTCGTTTAAGCGTTTAATTACCGAGCTAATTTTGCCCGTTAAAATATCTTTAATCTCTTCAATAGCCTGATTGTAATCTGCTTCGCTTTGCAAGGCTTGGCAAGGCCCTTTGCAATTTCCAATTTGATATTCCAAGCACACTTTAAATTTTTCGGCAGCAACGTTTGCTTCACTTAAGGCCAAATTACAAG
>CANGZX010000041.1 GCA_947458775.1 Sphingobacteriaceae bacterium
AGCTCCCCGACTTTATAAAGGCTCTGAGTAGGGCTTTCTCTTGCTCCGTAAAGAAAATTCCTTGTCTTTTTTTTGTTCGCTGTGCTATTAGAAATACACTCAAGACCCCTACTAAAAGGATCCCGAATGTTATAATTTTGTTATTTAAACTACTTTTAGAGTAGAGTGGTCCCATATATTCAGAATCATCCAATATTTTTTTAATTGAAAACTTTATAATGGATCGTTTATTGGAAGAATAACAAATTAAACTATCTGCTTTGGTATAAAATTTATCTGCTAAATCAAAAGCTAGTTCTATTTTATTGTTACTGTAAATTTTATTTTCGCTGGGGTCTATAATATACAACTCTTTCGTGCTCCATCCTATAAAATACCGCCCATTCCAGTAAACTTCTAAGTGAGTGTTTGTTAATTGGAGGTCTTTATTTACTTCCCCTAAATAGGTCCATTCTTTGGTCTTAAAATTAAATTGATAAAAAGTAGGGCTATTCTCTCTTTTGCCACCAATTAGTGCGGGGTCATCTAATCCCAAACCACTATAAAAAACATCTTTGGCAGCATCATAACCCTGTAATCCACCTTTTATGGTTTCGGGACCCTTGTTTTTACTTTTATACAAAAACCATTCTTTGTATTTCTTGTCAAAAAAGGTTTGGTTATTATTAAAATGCCAAAAACCATACCCCCCAAAACTATATAAGGTATCCTGCCGTATAAACTCGGTACTACTAAAATTATAGCCCTTGTAAAACGTATTGTCCAGGCGTTCGAGTGTTTGTGTATTTACTTTATAGGCGTAAACATTACCCATGCCGTGTAGGGTAAACGTAATTACCGAATCGCCTGTGTAAAATGCCGAATGCACGGAGTAATTGATAGGTAGATCTTCTACTATTTTATCATTAAAGCTTACTGCATTGCTTTTTACCCAAACACCACCTTTTACTTCTTTCCAAAGTTCATGCCTATCGGGTTCTAGCTTCACTCTAAGGGTAGTTGCAGGGTCAATCCATTCAAAATAGCGGACTTGCGCTAAAATACTATGTGAGAGTAGACAAGCTACCAGGCTTAAAAGAAACAGTTTTCGCATTAGCAAATTAATTATCTTAGCAAGATAGTTCTAGTGCTAGTTAATAACCAAGAGTTATTAGGTGAAGATACGTGAACTCACGCAAATCACATATTTTTAGCTTAATTGAATCCCCAAATTCTAGAAGTATTATTCAATGTATCCAAACAACCAGTCCAAAGACTCGGCCCTAGCAGCGGAAGGTGAAACTCTTACCGCCCAAAATCATCTTGCACCCGCACAATATCCGCCTCATCCGAAGGCTGAGAAGCATCCGTATGTTGCCAAATCTCAGCCACCACACCCCAGTCATCCAAGCCAATTAAGCGGTGGCGTTCACCCTGCTGTAAGGTAATACATTCTCCTACCGAAAGTGTTTTAACAGGGCCTTCTACATCTGTAAAGCTGGTACATAGCCCGGCAGTACCTTTAATCAAACGCCAAATTTCGGCCCGGCGGTGGTGGTATTGCCACGATAACCGCGTACCCGGAGCCACCAACAAAATCTTCGGGCTCAATTTCCCCGAAATTTTTAAGCCGTTTACATCCAATCCATCAAAATAGGTATTTGCAAAAGCCTGAGCTTGCCCCTCATCGATTACAAAAAAACCACCCCAAGGGCGTTCGGCATCCTCCTGAACAATACTAAAACCCTGCTCAAGTAATTCGGTTTTAATTTCGGCAAAAACAGTGCCTTTGGTATGCATGCTATTCATAGGTTTCTAAATTAAGCATATTCGCGAAATATATTTCACCAAAAAAACCTAGTTTTGTCCCAAACCAACACAAAAACCATGGCCAAAGCCGATATCTTTTCTAAAGTTCCCAAATTAAACTATTCAGAACCAGCCGCCAAAACCGATTTTGAAGCGTTCAAAACCGTAGTAAACAGCCGCCGCAGCATTCGCGTATACGAACCAACCCCCATACCAGATGCCGTTATGCGGGAATGTTTGGAGTTAACACTCTTAGCCCCCAACTCCTCCAACTTACAACCTTGGGAGTTTTTCTGGGTGCGCTCTGCAGAAAAGAAAGCCGAATTGGTAAAATTATGCCTATCGCAACCGGCGGCACGTACCGCCCCCGAGTTAATAGTAGCGGTAGCCCGACCCGATTATTGGAAAATAAACCGCGAACGCATGCTCGAATTGCTCACCCAAAACGGAGAAAAAGGTGCGGGTTATCAATACTATAAAAAAATTACCCCATTGGCCTACAACTTAGGCTTCCTAAACATCTTTGGCTTCTTTAAAAAAGGTTTAATTTGGGTAAAAGGACTTACCCAAGTAACCCCACGCATACCAACCTCTAGCATAGAATTAGAGCTATGGGCGCAAAAAACCACTGCGTTGGCTTGCCAAAATCTCATGCTCTCTTTACGGGCAGCGGGCTACGATTCTTGCCCCATGGAAGGAATGGATGGCGTACGGGTGAAGAAATTATTGAACTTGCCTAGCCAAGCAGAAATATGCATGGTCATCAGTGCAGGTAAACGAGCAGCCGGTGGCGTATACGGTCCCCGCATCCGTTTCGATAGCAACTATTTCATCCACGAAGTATAACTAGGCAAAAAGTTCGGCCAATACCGCTTGTGATTTTAGTTCGCCAAAATGATCTACATGCAGGCGGTAATAATCCAACAAATGCTCTAACAATTGGCGGCGTTCGCTAGCACGTATCTGCAATTGCGCCAAAGCTTCAAATTCACTTTCAATGAGAGCTTGCCAGTGCACGCACAATTCGGGGGCAATCACAAAATCGTGTGCAGGTGGGTGGGTACTGTAACAGGCATTTTGCAAATCGAAATAGGCCTGCGGACTATAGCCCTTTTTCTCTGGAAAGAAACCTAAAAACCGGGTTAAGCGTAGCAGAAAATACAGGTGGAAATTAGCCAAGCCTTCTTCCAACCTATCCAGCAATTCAATGGCATGATAAATAAAATCGAACAAATGCTCGTCTTGCCCTTGTTGCCGTACCGATTTATAAATTACCTCATTTAAAAACAAAGCCAGGCTACTTTTTACAATATCGTAGGGAATGGTTTGCAATTGCGGCGATTGCCGCAGTTCTGCCACCCGTTGAATTTGCGTGGTAGCTTTTGCATACACCACCATATCTAGTAAGTGCAGTGGCTGCAACATGTTTAAGCTAATTTTAGCCTTCGGCTTTTTTACCCCATTAATGATATACGATTGAATGCCGAATTTTTCGGTAAACACCTGAACAATTACACTGCTTTCCGAGTAATTCGTACACTTAAAAACAATACCTCGGGTTTTATGGAGCATGGATAAAAAATTCTGAGCCTCCAATTTAGGAAAATTTGTAGTTTTACGGCTACAAATCCCTACCTATACGCCCTTTTATGTGGAAAAAACTTGCGCAGTTTATCTTAGCTAACCGAATTAGTTTACTTGTTTTATTGCTAGCTAGTACCGTCTTTATGGCCTGGCAAGCATCAAAAGTTCGTTTATCTTTCAATGCAGGCAAAGTATTACCTCTCACCGATTCGGCTTATATAGACTACAACACCTTCAAAAAAACCTTTGGCGAAGATGGGAGCGTGATGGTAGTGGGCATACAATCGGACAGTTTATTTAGCCCCGGCTTGTTTAACGATTGGCTAAAGCTAAGCACCGAGGTGCAAAAAATTGAAGGAATTAAACAGGTGCTTTCTATTGGCCAATTGTCGGTTTTAGAAAAAGATACACTGCAACAAAAATTTACGGCTAGGCCTTTGGCAGCTGGTCCGGTGGCCAACCAACAGGCATTAGATAGCCTGAAACAACAGCTAGATCAATTGCCTTTTTATAAAGACCTTATTTATAACCCAAAAACTAAGGCCACCGTCATGGCCATCACTTTTGCCGATTCGGTGCTTAACTCGGCCAAACGTATTGGCGTTATCCAATCCATTTTAGATAAGAGCAAGCAGTTTAGCAGTACCCATCAGGTAGCCCTACATTATTCAGGCTTGCCCTATATCCGCACCGTTATTTCTAAAAAAATATCCGAAGAGTTTGCCCTTTTTATTGGGCTATCTATAGCCATTGGCGCACTTATTCTATACTTCTTTTTCCGTTCTTTTGCCGCCGTATTTTACCCGGTATTGGTGGTGCTTGTGGGCGTGGTGTGGAGTTTAGGCACCCTAGTATTATTTGGCTACGACATTACCTTACTCACCGGACTGATTCCGCCTCTTATTGTGGTGATTGGTATCCCGAATAGCATTTTACTCATCAATAAATACCATACATGCCTGGCCTTGGAAGGGGATAAAATAAAAGCCCTACAACACGTAATTACCCGTGTAGGCATCACCACTTTTATTGCCAATTTAACTACCGCCATTGGTTTTGGGGTATTGTACTTTACCAATAGTGAGTTGTTGATGCAATTTGGTAGTGTAGCCGCTATTAACGTAATGGCTACCTGGGTCATTTCGCTCATTTTCATTCCCATCATTTTCAGCTTTTTGCCCGTACCGCATACCAAACACACCAGCCACCTGAGTAGCCCTAAAACAACAAAATTACTAGCTTTTTTAGATCGCTTGGCCCATCAAAAGCGCAACCTTATTTATGTGGCCACACTTTTGGTAGTTATAGTTTCTTTTTTAGGAATATCCCGTATTAAAATTAATGGCTATGTGGTTGATGATTTGCCCAAAAACGATGCTGTGTATAAAGACATGAGCTTCTTCTCCCAAAACTTTAAAGGCATTTTACCACTCGACATTAGTGTAGATACCCGCCGAAAAAATGGTGTAATGAACTTATCGGTTATTAATAAAATGAACCGATTGCAAGACCTCATCTCCGCACACCCCGAATTTTCGAGAGCCGTTTCCTTGGTAGAAGTATTGAAATTTTCATCGCAAACATTTTATGGCGGCGATACTACTTTTTACCGCCTACCCAATGAACTAGAAAAGAATTTCATTTTGGGCTATGCCTCCAATTCGGGCAAGGGCAATAGCAATTTGGTGAAAAACTTTATCGATAGTAACCGCCAAGTTACCCGCCTAAGTTTCCAAATGGCCGATGTGGGTTCCGATAAAATGAACAAACTAATTAACGAACTAGAGCCCCAAATCGATTCTATTTTCAATCCGAAACGTTACCACGTAGAGCTTACCGGTTCCAGTATCATTTTTATTAAAGGCACCAATTACTTGGTAAAAAACCTCCGCGATAGTTTAATTTTAGCGGTTTTACTGATTGCACTGTTAATGTGGGGTTTGTTTAGAGGCTTCCGTATGATTCTCATTTCGCTCATCCCAAACATCGTTCCGCTTATTATTACAGCCGGCATCATGGGTTTTGCAGGCATTCCGCTAAAACCTTCTACCATTCTCATCTTTAGTATTGCCTTTGGTATAGCTTCCGATCAAACCATTTATTTCTTAACCCGGTATCGCCAAGAGCTGCGTACCACCAATTGGACGATCTCTCAAATTGTGAGCGATACCATTAAAGAAACAGGTTTAAGCATGATTTACGTAGCCTTAATTCTATTCTTTGGATTTGGAATTTTCACCGCCTCTAGCTTTGGTGGAACCGTTGCCCTCGGATTGTTGCTGTCTATAACCTTATTGGTGGCCTTAATTTCTAACCTTACCCTCCTGCCAGCCTTGTTGTTAAGCCTCGAGAAGCGTAAACAAAAAGCAAAAATGAAGCAAGGTTTGGTAGAATTACCAGCCGAAGAATTGAGTTAATCTTTTTTAATAGCCTGTTCTTGGTTCTTTTTTCGGTTAAGTAATTTATGCTGATGTTTCTCTTTTCGGGTTAAACTGAGCAAAAAACACAAGCAACCAAAACCCATGCCCAATACGCCTAAAACTGTAATCCAGCCGTAGTATGGTCCTTTTTCTGTTTGTACCCGGTAGCCAATAGCAGCTAAGGCTATTCCAATAAGCAGTAGGATAATGCCCATGCATACATATTGACATCTAAAAAACTTTTTTACGGGATTGTCTTTCATGTTTTTGCGCTTAAAAAATATACACTAATAACTCAAAAATGGCGCTGCGTATTATATCCTATTTTCAACTGCTTTTTTTTAACTTTGCAGGCTTAATGTGGAGAGTATAGCGCTGATGTATAAAGAATATAAACAACTCAATTTATCGCAAACCGGAAAAGATATTCTGGAGTATTGGAAAAGTCGTCAGATTTTTGAAAAAAGTATTCAAAACAGACCGGCCTCTAAGCCCTATACCTTTTACGAGGGGCCACCATCGGCCAATGGAATGCCAGGTATACACCACGTGATGGCTCGTTCCATTAAAGATATTTTTTGTCGCTATAAAACCTTAAAGGGCTACCAAGTAAAACGCAAAGGCGGTTGGGATACCCATGGCCTACCCATTGAATTGGCCGTAGAAAAAACCCTAGGCATCACCAAAGACGATATTGGAAAGAAAATTTCCGTAGCCGATTACAATGCTGCTTGCCGCAAAGAGGTAATGAAATACACCGATGTGTGGAACGATTTAACCGAAAAAATGGGCTATTGGGTAGATCTAGATAATCCATACATCACTTACGAAAACAACTACATC
>CANGZX010000042.1 GCA_947458775.1 Sphingobacteriaceae bacterium
CTGTTAAAAGACTCATAGCTCCACACTAGCAAGAGTAGCATAAGGAGTAAATGAAAGGGAATAAGGCTCGTAAACAGTTCTTTATAGCCGAAAAAAAAGCCTAAAAAACCTACCAGGTGAAATAGAATTACAAAAAAACTTAAGATATATTGTTTCTTTTTCATGACACATTTCGCCCTTTCCATATACTGCTACGCGTCAGTTTTTTTTGTGCAGCAACAAAGGCAAGCAATACAAAACTAAGCAACTGTAGCGGATGTAGTACTATGCTTTTCCATAGGGATTGCCCGGATAGTAAGGCAATCATTACCCTGCTAAGTAAAATTAAGCTTAATGCAAATAAGCTTAATCGGATATCAACAAAGAAAATTAAAAGCAAGGGAGCTGCCACCAACAAAAATAAATACACACTAATCACAAAAATGCTATTGCCAAAGCCAACCAATACGTTTTTACTAAAACCCTCCAAAGCCTCCGAAAATCCGCGATACATTCTGCTAGAAATAAATCCACGGTCTAGCAGAACCTCCCCATCGCCACCCCAAACTTTTACAGCCCTCATAATTTCTATGTCTTCCACCACGTTCGCCTTCACGTGTTCGTGCCAATTATTTTGGCGGTAGCTTGCTGCATCAAAGGCCATGCATTGACCATTAGCAGCTGAAAAAAGTAAATTCTTAGAGAGTTGTACCAAACGAAGCGGCAACAAATTGAGCAATACAAAATTAATGAGTGGCACGAGGAGTTCTTCTCCAAAAGTGCGCATCTCTTGCGTAGGAAAAATACTCAATAAATCTAGGCGACGGGTTTTCATGCGATGAATCAGGGCAGCAATAAACCCGGGTTGCACCCAGGTATCGGCATCTAAAAATACCCAATAGATTCCCTTGGCTTCTTTAGCCAATTGATGACAGGCATAATTTTTACCCAGCCAACCTTCAGCTAAGGGTTGTCCCGTAAGCACTTTAATTCGAATATCTTTTGCGGCAAAAGATGTGCAAATAGCGGCGGTAGCGTCGGTAGAGCCATCGTCTAAAACTATAATTTCTAGGTTGGGGTATTCTTCTTGCGTTAATGATGTGAGCAGTTTAGCCATATTTCGCTCTTCGTTTCGAGCCGGAATAAGTACAGAAACCAATTCCTGGTGATGCTGCGTGCTCTTAAACAAAAATGGACAAGAAATAAAATTAAATAGCGTTACAGAAAAGCGAATGACTAAGAAAAAGAAAACCACATATATCCCTATCATACTTAAACAATCTCTTGGTTTTGGCCACGTTTTGCTTGGCTATAATGCTTATTATATTCGCTTTTAATGAGCTGCAAACTGGTAAACTCAGCACCCTCCCAAGTTTGCAAATAGGCTTTGGCCGTAGGTTTTTTAAACTGAAAATAATCTACCAAAAGAGCTACAAATAGGTATTGAAATTTACGGTCGGAGGAATTAATTACATTCATCAAGCCTTTCTCAAATAACACCTCATCGCAATGGCTAGAGAACAATTTACCTTGCGGAAAAATGACTACCAAATTAGCCGGATCGTTTAATAATTTACCGGCATATTCTAAAGTTTCAATCATACTTCGCGATTGCTTTTTCACCGAAAAGGCGCCCAAATATTTTAAAAATCCGTGTGCATGGTAATTCTCTTCAGTCACCAAAATATGGAATTTCTTATGGAGGAATAAACGGTTCAACTGAAATAGTAAAAAGCCATCCCACCACGAAAAATGATTGGCTAGTAATAAAACGGCACGGTTCGGGTTAATTTCGATGGGATTGTAGTCGAAATGCTTAAAATTGCGGCCAATTATCCGGTTAATATACCAGGAAAAGAAGGCGTAAATAAAAGCGTTTCGGCGTGGCGGATACATGGTTTAAATATAGGAAATTTTACAAAGCGTTTCGCTTTCAGGCAGATAACTCATCCACAATTTTTGCCGAGAGTAAAGCCAACGGAATGCCACCACCCGGATGCACGCTGCCACCAACAAAGTACAAGCCCTTAATTTTAGACGAGAAGTTGGCATGGCGCAAAAAAGCCGCAAACTGGTTATTAGAACTGGTTCCGTACAAGGACCCTTGGTACGAAGCAGTTTTTTGTTCAATGCTTCGGGGGTCTAGTAGTTCTTCGGTTACTATGAGCTGAGCAATATCTCGATTCAACATGCGGGATAATTTATCGATGATGTTTTTTCGTGCTTCTGCGATAAGTTCATCCCAATTTTGGCCGGTATTAGCCGGTACATTTATCATCACAAACCAGTTTTCAGCACCTTTTGGCGCATCATCGGTTTGGTATTTAGCACTTATATTGACGTAAATAGTAGGGTCAACATCAATAGATTGTTGCTCCCAAATAGCCGCAAACTCTTTTTTATAATCTTCGCTGAAAAAAATATTGTGCAAATCTAATTCCGGAAACTCAGCCTTCATGCCCCAATAAAAAATGAGTGCCGAGCTGCTTCTCTCCTGATTTAAAATACGTTTTGGAGCGACTTCATTTTTTAACAATTGACGATAGGTAAACCAAATGTCCATATTAGAAACCACCCGGTCGGCCGGTATAATTTCTCCGTTTAAACGGATGCCTTTAACTTTTTTATCCTCCACTAAAATTTCATCTACACGGGCATGGTAATTAAATTTTACACCTAAATTTTCGGCCAGTTTAACCAGACTTTGGGTAATGGCTACCATGCCCCCTTTAGGAAAATAAGCGCCGAAATGTTGCTCTAAATGCGGAATTACATTTAACGTTGCAGGTGCTTTATAGGGGTTAGATCCGTTATACGTAGCATAGCGGTTAAAAAATCGGATGGTTTTATCGTCGGTAAAAAAATCGGTATTAGCGGTATTCATACTCCGAAAAGGGTCGATTTTTTGAAATCGGAATAGCGCTTTTAAGGTTTCCCAGTTCAGAAAAGATCGAAGCCGGTGCAGGCTCTTTTCCAGAAAAATGGAATGGGTAATAGCATAAATCTGAGCACTATAATCCAGAAATTGATGAACTGAAGAAGCCGGATCTTTGGTTTTTAAAGCTATTTCTTCAGCCAATTTATCTCGGTTGGCCCAAGCATTTATACGGGTACCATCTTCATAAAAATAACGGCAAACCGTTTCTAATTTTTCGTAAGTAAACGCATCTTTTGGATTTTTACCTGCCAAACTAAACAGCTCATCTACGTACTGAGGCATGGTAAACAAACTAGGGCCAGCATCAAACCTAAAATCGCCAGATCTAAACTCTGACAATTTACCACCGGGATAGGCATTGGCTTCGTAAACAGCTACTTTATGCCCTTTAACGGCCTGCCGAATTGCTGAAGCAATGCCGGCAATTCCTGCGCCAATTACAATTACTTTAGCCACTAGGCTTCTTTTTTAGAATTAATCACCAAACGTTCCACAATCCGGTTGTTTTCTACATGTTCTGAAACAATTTCTTCCACATCGCTCAACTGCACTTTGCCGTAAAAAACACCTTCGGGATAAACCACCAAAATGGGTCCACGTTCGCAAAGATCAAAGCAGCCGGTTCGCTGCGTTCTGATTTCGGCATTTAGCCCTTTATCCTTGATCGCTTTCTTAAAAGCAGCTACTAAAGCCAAGCCATTAGATTCGCCACAGCATATACGAGCATCGGCAGCCCGTTGATTGGTGCATATAAAAAGGTGTTTTTGATAAATCATAGTAAAGCTTTGTCGCTTGGGTGTTAAATTGTAAGCATTTTGCAATTAATTGCTTAAAAATAGCAATTTTTGGGGCTAACATGGCAAACAAAACAATAGTAGTAAGTGGTGGTACTGGCCTAATTGGCCAACGATTATGCAAAACCTTGCTTGATAAGGGCTACGAGGTGCGTATTTTAAGTAGGCAACTAAACCCAAGCATGGATAAACGTATTCGTTCCTTTGCCTGGGATGTTTCTAAAAACGTAGTAGATGAACGTTGCTTTGAAGGGGCAGATGCCATCATCCATTTGGCAGGTGAAGCTATAGTAGATAAAGCATGGACTCCCGCTAGAAAAAAAGCCATTATTGAAAGTCGAACCGCCTCTATTCGATTAATCTACACCGCCTTAAAAAAGAGCCATAACACATCCGTTAAAACTGTGATTTCTGCCGCTGCCATAGGTTTTTATAGCGATAGAGGAGATGAAATACTAAGCGAAAGCAGTCCGGCAGGTGAAGGATTTTTAGCCGAATCGTGCATTGCCTGGGAGCAAGCCATTGACGAAGGAGAAGCTTTGGGATTGCGCATTGTAAAATTTCGTACCGGCATAGTTCTCGATGTGGAGGGCGGTGCTTTACCTCCTATGGCATTGCCTGTAAAATTCGGTTTTGGCTCAAACTTAGGCTCGGGCAAACAATGGATTTCTTGGATTCACTGGGAAGACGTGGTAAATATGTACGTATTTGCAGTGGAACAAACCAGTTTACAAGGCGCCTACAACATGGCCGCCCCAGAACCCATTACCAATAGCACTTTTACGCAAGCCCTGGCTAAACAATTTAAAAGACCGCTTTGGTTGCCCGGAGTTCCATCTATTTTACTAAAAGCAGTATTAGGCGAACGCAGTGTGGCTATTCTGGGAAGCACCCGAGTAGCTGTTGCTAAAATTCAAGATGCAGGATTTAAATTCAATTTCACAACAATTTCATCAGCCTTAAAAAATCTATATGCCTAAACCTGTTGTTTCTATTTTTTGGTTTCGTAGAGATTTGCGTTTACGTGATAACCGTGGACTTTTTGAAGCGCTTAATGCCGGCTTACCGGTAGTGCCACTCTTCATTTTCGATCGGGATATTCTCGATAAACTCAACGATCGTGCAGATGCTCGTGTGGGTTTTATTCAACAAGAAATAAGTGCCCTTAATGAAGAATTAAAAGCTGTGGGGTCATCTATGCTGGTGAAACATGCTACACCCGCAGAGGCTTGGGAAGCACTCTTGACTGAATACGAGGTGAAAAACGTTTTTGCAAACCACGATTATGAACCTTACGCTCGTACTCGAGATGAACAGCTGGCAACTGTATTTTCCCAAAAAGGAATTGCCTTTTATACGTTTAAAGACCACGTAATTTTTGAAAAAGACGAGGTAGTAAAAGACGACGAAAAACCCTATACGGTGTTTACCCCTTACAGCCGTAAATGGTTGCAGAAATTTAGCAATGTGGGTATTAAAACCTATCCTAGTGAAACCTTACTAACCCATTGTGAACAATACAGAAATAGGGAAATACCTAGCTTAGAGGCTATAGGTTTTGAGCCAAGCAGCATACGTATCCCGGGAAAAGAGTATACCAGCGTATTGGCCAATTATGGAAAAAACAGAGATTTTCCCGCTTTACCAGCTACTTCCAGAATAGGTATTCATTTGCGTTTTGGCACCCTTAGCATTAGAGAATTGGTGCAAACTGCACTAGCCGTAACCGATAAAACGTGGTTGATGGAACTGATTTGGAGAGAGTTCTATTTCATGATTTTGTGGCATTTTCCGCACACTACCACACAAGCGTTTAAGCCTGCATACGATCGTATTGAGTGGAGAAATAACGAAGCAGAATTTGCCGCATGGTGTGAAGGGAAAACGGGCTACCCCATTGTAGATGCCGGAATGCGGGAATTGAATTCCACTGGCTTTATGCACAACCGTGTACGCATGATTGTAGCTAGTTTTTTATGCAAACACCTCTTAATAGATTGGCGTTGGGGGGAAGCATATTTTGCGCAAAAATTGTTAGACTACGAACAATCCAGTAATGTAGGCGGTTGGCAATGGGCTGCGGGCTGTGGCAACGATGCCGCACCCTATTTCCGAGTTTTTAACCCCACCCTACAAACTCAAAAATTTGATGCCCAACTGGTATATGTGAAAAAATGGGTCCCCGAATTTAGCGATCCGTTTACCTATAGCAAACCAATTGTAGATCATACCTTTGCTCGTGAGCGGGTATTGAGTGTATACAAGAAGGCGTTGGAAAAATAGCCCTTAATTGGCTACGTCGGTTACTTTAATATCAAAATACATACAAGAGAAAGGAGCGATACTACCGCTACCCGATATGCCATAACCCAATGCAGATGGAAGAATAATCTGCAAGGTTCCGCCTTTCTTTACCAATGGGAGTGCTAAGCGCCAACCCTCTACCGTGCTACTCAAGGTAAAGGTAGCTGGTGAACCAGCTGTTGTTTTATCAAAAATAGTTCCGTTTAAGGTTTTGCCCGTATATTCTACCGAAATAGCACTCGTTCACGAAATGGTTTCGGTGCCAGAACCCGGATCGGTAATTTTATAATAGTATCCTTCGGCTGCTTTTGTAAATCCTGTTAAATTGTTTGTTTGCATGAATTGCAGCATGGTAAAATCGTCGTACTCAGCCAATTTAGTTGCGGTAAGGGCAGTTACCGTAAAATCTACCGAACTATTTCCGGGTACACTCCCACTTCCTCCTTTACCAAAGGCAAATCTCGAAGGCACAATAACACGGATACTACCACCTTGTTTTACCAACCCATTTTTAATTACTTCACGTAAAGAGTCTGGTTTAAAATATCCAAAATAGCTCCCATATCGGTTATTGAACGTATCAATAGAGGCATAGGTGC
>CANGZX010000043.1 GCA_947458775.1 Sphingobacteriaceae bacterium
AACCCGATTTATTTTATGCCATGCTTTGCAGCACAATGTAAGTCAGGAAGGCGAAGCTATATTTTATCCAACGGAATGCCAGAAAATATACACCATACAAGTACCTCAGTACCAGCATCAGCCTGGTATGTAGTGTATACGAAGCCGCGTTGGGAGAAAAAAGTAGCTTTACTATTAACAAAAAAGGGAATCGAAAATTATTGCCCTATAAATAAAGTGTTGCGCCAATGGAGCGATCGTGTAAAAACGATAGAACAACCTTTATTTAGCGGCTATGTGTTTTTAAAAACAACAGCTGCCGATAAATGGAGAATTAAAGAAGTAGATGGCATCCTAAATTACGTACATTGGTTAGGGAAACCAGCTATAATTCCCAATCATGAAATTGAAACCATAAAACGATTCTTAAACGAACACCAATCGGTGCAGCTCAATAGCCTAAACTTAAAGACCAACGATCGGGTAAAAATTCTATCGGGCGTTTTTATGGATAAGCAAGCCACCGTACTGCAAACCAGAGGCAAGCAGGTGCAAGTAGAAATACCATCTTTTGGTATTGCCCTCACTGCAACCTTAAAAATAGCCGATTTAGAATTAATTTAAAACACTATACCATTGAAAACAGCTAGCATGAAACAAGTTTTTAAATTCACACGTATCCTCGGACTCTGCTTATTTTTATTCGGAATCCATACCGTACAAGCACAAACACCCAATCCGCAAAATCTCAGTAATGTAAGAGTTAGCGAATTAAGCGATGCGCAAATTCGGGCCTTTATCCGCCAGGTAGAATCTACAGGCTTAAGCGATGCACAATTAGAGCAAGTAGCCATGGCACGCGGAATGTCGCAAGACGAAGTGCAGAAATTGAGAATTAGGGTAGAACAGCTTAAAAAAGCCGATGTCAGCAAAGCAGCTACAACTAAAAAACAAACCCTGCCCGATGCCCCCAAACTAAATACGGCACGTAAAACCACTACCGTTGGCGTACCAGATAGTATAGAAAATATCAAGCCACAAACGCAAGCCGAAATGGCATTGCTAGAGTTAAAAAATAAAATTTTCGGGGCTTCATTGTTTAAAAATTCAAGCATCACCTTTGAACCTAACTTGCGCTTAGCCACACCGGCCAACTACATTTTAGGGCCCGATGATGAGCTTGGAATAGAAATAACAGGCTACAACGAAGCCAGTTATGCACTACCCATTTCTCCCGAAGGCACCATCAAGGTAGAATATGTAGGCTTAATTTCAGTGAGTGGCTTAACCGTTCAAGCCGCTACCGAGCGTATAAAATCAAGGTTAGCAAAAACCTATCCGGCAATTGCTAGCGGTAAATCACAAGTAACTATAGTTTTAGGTAATATCCGCAGTATCAAAGTAACCGTTTTAGGCGAAGCCTTCAAACCAGGCTCCTTCACCCTTCCATCGTTGGCCACTGCCTTCAATGCACTTTATGCCGCAGGCGGACCTACAGAAAATGGGTCCCTACGTCAAATTGAAATCATCAGAAACAATAAAATCATTCGCGTATTAGACGTTTACGATTTTTTAATGCGTGGCGATCAGAAAAACAACCTGCGCCTACAAGATCAAGACATCATCCGTATTCCTCCATACCGTGGCCGTGTCGAGTTTTTAGGTGAAATTAAACGCCCAGCTATCTTCGAAGTACTTCCGGGCGAAAACTTAGCCCAATTGCTAGACTTTGCTGGTGGCTTCACCGAAAGTGCCTATAGCAGTCGTATAAAAGTATTGCAAAATACCGACAAAGAGCGTCGCATAGCCGATGTATTTGCTGCTGATTTTAAAACTTATATGCCTAAAATGGGCGATAAGTTTTATGTCGAACCAATCATCGATCGTTTCGAAAACAGAGTATACATCGAAGGGGCGGTATTCCGTCCCGGCGACTATGCCTTAACTCCCGGCCTAACACTTTCACAAGTCATTAAACAAGCCGAAGGACTCAAAGAAGATGCATTTATGGGCAGAGCTTACCTAACCCGTTTAAAACCCGACAATAGCTTTGAATTGATCGCCTTCGATCCGACTCAACTTATAAACGGTACCGCCCAAGACATTCCCCTAAAAAGAGAAGACCAAATAAAAATCGTTTCCATTTTCGATTTACAAGATGAATACAAGCTGACTATCGATGGGGCAGTACGCCAAAAAGGAGACTATAAGTATGCAGAAAATACATCGCTCGAAGACTTAATTCTACAAGCCGGTGGCTTTACCCAGGCGGGCATAGCCAAACGTGTAGAAGTAGCCAGACGAATAAAAAACGACGCTCAAGGTGCTAATTACAGCCTTAAAACAGCCGAAATATTTCAAATTGATGTCGATCCCGAGCTGAAGTTTAGCACCCAACAATTTAAATTACAACCATTCGATATCATCAACGTGCGCAATGCGCCCGGTTACGATGTACAGCGCCAAGTGCAGGTTAAGGGAGAGGTGCTCTATCCTGGAACATATACCTTATCCAATAACACAGAAAAAATTTCCGACATCGTTTGGAGGGCAGGAGGCTTAACCAGTGCAGCCTATGTAAAAGGAGCTTTCTTAGATCGTCCGGGTGCAAAAGGTATGCTTAAAGAAAATACGGTAGAATTAAATGCGGTACAAGAACAAAAGAAACATAGCCGCTTACAACTAGGAGTTTTGGATACCACAGCGGCCAATCAAATTCCCCAAACCGAAGCCGCTACTACGGTGGGTATCAAGCTGAAAAACATTTTGGCCAATCCAAACAGTAGTTTAAACTTAATCTTGCAAGATGGCGATATTCTAAACATCCCGAAAGAGTTACAAACCGTAAAAGTAAGCGGAGAGGTACTTGCGCCCATTACCGTGGTATTTCGTGCTGGCACCGGGCTTAAACAATACGTTAGCCAAGCAGGCGGCACAACCAATAGGGCGCTACTAAAACGAAGCTTTGTCATCTATGCCAACGGTGCAGTAAAAGGTACCCGTAAACCCTTATTTCTCAACTGGTATCCAAAAATTACCCCAGGTGCAGAAATTTATGTACCCCAACGCTCCGAGAAAAATAAACTCAGTTCCCAAGAACTTTTGGGCCTCACCTCAGGCATCGCTTCCTTAGGGGCCATCATTCTGGGTATCATCAACCTTTCTAAATAAATTAAAATGACCGAATACCAGCAAGCTCAACCGGACGAAGAAATTTCTTTAAAAGAACTGATCGCTAAATTCAGCGAAGTGTACCAGTATCTACTAACGCAATGGAAAACCATCCTCTTGGCAGGTTGTTTAGGTGCACTACTAGGCTTGGGCTACAGTTTCATTAAAAAACCGGTTTACAAAGCCGAATATTCCTTTGTATTAGAAGATGAAAAATCAGGCGGATTAGGTGGAGCCTTGAGCTTGGCTTCTCAATTCGGACTCGATATTGGTGGGGCAGGAGGCGGAGGGGCCTTTGCTGGCGATAATTTAATTGAACTGATGAAATCCCGCACCATGGTGCAGCAGGCTCTTTTATCACCGCTTGAGGTAAAAGGTAAAAAGCAGTCGCTATTCAACTATTATATTGATTTCAATGACTTACGTGATGATTGGGCAGACGAGCCACAATTAAGTCATATAACCTATCCAATCCATGCAAATTCAGCCAAATTCAATCGCCAGCAGGATAGCATATTAACGGATCTTCATAAGGACCTCATAAAAAACCATCTTTCTGTCTCCAAGTTTGACAAAAAACTGAGTGTCATCAATGTTGAAGTAAGATCTACCAACGAATTATTCGCTAAAGCCTTTGCCGAAGCCCTGGTGGCTCAAGTCTCTCGTTTTTACGTAGATACCAAAACCCAAAAATCGGCCAAAAACGTAGCCATCTTGCAGCACCAGGCCGATTCCGTTCGTCAGCGTTTAAACGCAGCTATCAGTGGCGTGGCCTTGGCCAACGATGCCAACCCCAACTTAAATCCAACCATGCAGGTATTACGGGCACCCTCACAACAACGCCAGGTAGATGTGCAGGCCAATACCGCCATTCTTACCGAATTGGTTAAAAATTTAGAATTGGCCAAACTGGCACTACGACGCGAAACACCGCTCATTCAAGTCATTGATAAACCGATATTGCCTTTAGAGGTAGATAAAGTAGGGAAATTGAAAGGATTGGTTTTAGGTGGGCTTTTAGCAGGTTTTTTAATACTTATATATTTGGTTACAAGAAGGTTTTTGGCAAACGTGTTGAAATAAAAAATACGTGGTACTCAACTACTATGCTACATAAATAATTATACTTTACTAGTTAGTGAAACACTATACATTAACCATTCAAGAAATTCGCAAAGAAACAAAAGATGCCATTACGCTTTGTTTCAAGCAACCGGGTTTGCAAAAAATCAAATATCAAGCAGGTCAGTATATTACTCTGATTGTAAAAATAAATGGAAGAAAATATGCTAGACCGTATTCTTTCTCATCTGCACCATCTGTTGATGCCACATTAGAAATCACTGTGAAAAGAATGCCGGATGGAATTGTATCTAACTTCATAAATAATGAATTAAAAGTGGGTGATGTTGTAGAGGTCTTAGAACCTATGGGAGATTTTACTTCTAATAGAATTAATCCCATAAATCATGTTTATTTATGGGGTGTTGGAAGCGGAATAACACCTTTATTTTCTTTAATAAAAGAGATTTTACATTCTCAATCCAATACAGTTATTCATTTAATTTATGGGAATAAAAATCAAGATTCGGCAATTTTCAGCAAACAATTGAGTCATTTAAAAAAAGACTATCCTACTGCCTTTTTTCTAACTAATTTTTATTCCCAAGTGGATTTTATTGAACAAAGCAATACAATTCAAAAAGGAAGAATATCCACTAGTTTTATAATCCAATTGCTAGCACAGCATAAGAATGTAAAAGAAAGTGTTCATTACATTTGTGGTCCAAAGGATTTAAAAGAGATTATTAAAAGCACTTTGATGGAGCTAACAGTTCCTTCTTCATCTATTTTTAGTGAAGAGTTTGAGCTAGTCATTGATCCCATAGAGTTGGAGGGTGTTGAAGATAGTAAAGTGTCTGTTCTTTTTCAAGGCAGACATTCCGAAATTTTTGTTCCAAAGGGTAAAAGTGTATTAGATGTTGCATTAGATAATGATATAGATATGCCGTATTCATGTCAAACAGGGAATTGCAATACCTGTATGGCAAAACTAAAAGATGGTCAGTTAAAAATGCTAGGCTTAACCAAAAAAAGAGATGATTTAGCGTATGATGAATTTTTATTGTGTTGCAGCTATCCCTTAACCAAAGCAATTAGCATAGAAGTAATTTAAGATAAAATAAGGATGAAAGTAGTAATTTTTGCAGGTGGTTTTGGCACACGACTCATGGAGGAAACTGAAGCCAGACCCAAACCAATGGTAGAAATTGGCGGCAAACCAATTTTATGGCATATTCTTAAAATGTACGAGCATTACGGTTACAATGACTTTGTAATTTGCTTAGGCTATAAGGCAACGTATATCAAAGAATATTTTTACAATTATTACCTACACAATTCAGATGTAACCATTGAGTTAGCCAATAATAATATTAAAGTTCATTATTCAGAAACGGAGTCTTTTAAAGTTACTTTGATTGATACTGGGTTGAATACCAATACAGCTGGTCGTTTGAAACGCATCCAACAATATGTTAAAGACGAAACCTTTATGTTAACCTATGGAGATGGAGTTGCAAATGTTAATTTTGAAGAATTATTAGCCTTTCATAAATCCCATGGACGATTAGCAACATTAACAAGTGTTCAAATTCCAGGGCGTTTTGGAAATTTAGAAATAGGTAAATCAGGTGAAGTAGGTGCCTTTGTTGAAAAACCAGTAGGTGATGGAATGTGGATTAATGGAGGTTTTTTTGTGTTAGAGCCAGGGATATTTAAGTATTTAGATGGCGATATGGACGATGTTCAATGGGAAAAAGGCCCCTTAGAAGCTATCGCAGCAGACAATCAATTGGCTGCATACAAACATCATGGTTTTTGGAAATGTATGGATGCATTGAGAGACCGTGTTGAATTAGAAGAAATGTGGAATGCCGGTAATGCAAAATGGAAAACATGGTAGAGAGTCTACTTTTTGAAAAATTAAGGAATACTTATCAAGGCAAGAAAGTCTTTTTAACGGGTCATACTGGTTTCAAGGGGGCTTGGATGTTAAAAACGCTGTCACTTTTGGGAGCAGAAGTAAAAGGCTATGCCTTAGCTCCACAAACGAAAGATGATTTGTTTTGTCTTATTGAAGGAGAACAAATTTGCGAATCAGTTATTGCTGATTTGAGAGATAAAAAAAGGTTGGAGTTTGAAATAGTTAATTTTCAACCTGATTTTGTTTTTCATTTAGCAGCACAACCTTTGGTACGCTTGTCTTACGAAATTCCTGCCGAAACGTTTGAAGTCAATGTAATTGGTACGGCTAATGTATTGGATGCCGTTCGTTTATTAGACAAAAAATGCGATGTAGTTTTAATAACCACCGATAAAGTATATCACAACAACGAGTGGATTTATCCGTATCGTGAAAACGACCGTTTGGGCGGTTATGATCCCTATAGTGCCAGTAA
>CANGZX010000044.1 GCA_947458775.1 Sphingobacteriaceae bacterium
GGTAGCCAAATAGCCGTTTGCTGAAAGTGCAAAACCGGTACCGCCAAATTGGCCTGGGTTAGCGGGCCCTTTTTTAGTATTGATATTTTTAGCCAATACACTTTGAGAACGCTTGATGCTATTGATTTCTCTACGCAAGGCACTATAATAAGAAGAATGATCAGCAAAATATCCAGAAAATAAAAGCGTACCAAATACCGCTGTTATGGCTACAGTTGCGGCAATGGCTAAATTGGCTCGGTAGCGTTTCCACAATTGAATAACGTTTGCAGAAGTAGGTATTAAGTCGTTTTTTAAAGACACTACATCAATTTGCTCGTGAATTAAGTCCATAGCGTGCTGTAAACGCTGACGTTCGCCATAGGCGGCCAGCATAGCCATAAACTCTTTGTGAGCGTTTACCTGTTGCTGAATATCTGGATTTTCTTTGCAAAGTAATTCAAATGCGGCACGTTCTGCCGGAGAAAATTCTCCACGTAGGTATGCTTCGGTTTGATTGATTAGCTGTGCGTCTTTCATAATTCTAGTCCCCCGTCTTTAAAAAACAACTTTTTAAGTCGCTGTAAACATTTATATTTTTGCGTTTTGGCATTATCTGCATTAGTGTAGCCAAATTGCTCACAAATTTCTTGCATGGAACGGCTATTTAAATAAAACTCTTCGATAATAGTTTTACAGGGTTCGCCCAATTGCCCCAATGCATGTTGCATTTGTTTAAACTGCTCATTTCGCTCTTCGTGCTGTTCTATATCAGTTTCCACATCGGCCACCGACTCTAGTTCGTACGTTTGTGCAGAAAATCTGCTGTTTTGGTTTAATTTTTTAAGCCATAAATGCCGGCAAACTGCATATATATAAGTTTTAAGTTTGCTATTAAGCTCAAAATTGCCGGTTGTTATTTTCGTATATAAAACAATAACTGCTTCTTGAAAAATATCTTTTGCATCGTCTTCGTTCCCGTTATTATTGAGTACCAATTGTAGTATCATCGGGAAATAAGCAGTATAAAGCGCATCAAGACTGTTTGTAGCCCCATTGCGGATGCCTTGTATCAAGTCATTATCCGCTGAAATTGAACTATTTATCTTATTTCTCAAGGTTAATACGCTTTTGTTTGAATAGTAACCCAATGATAGGAAAATATTTTTTTACTTTTTTTTAGTTTTTACGGGTTACCTTTTTAATTTTGCAGTATTAACAACAAATTATTAATAATTAACTTTAAACAAAAAAACATGAAAAACTTATTCAAATTCGGTTTCTTAGCTTTAGCTATTTCTTTATCTGTTGCTGCTTGTTCTTCTAACAAAACTGAAGAAGTTGCTGCTGACACTGCTGCTGTTGATACTACTGCTGTAGATACTACTGCTGTTGATACTGCTGCTGTTGCTGCTGATACTACTGCTGCTACTAAGTAATTAGAAACAACTACTGAAAGAGAAACCGTTAGATCTTCTAACGGTTTTTTTTTGCCCAAAATTTAGGGAATAAAAAAAAAGCGTGCATTCCGAAGAGTACACGCTTTTTAAGTTATTATCAGGTATTTATTTTTTAAAGAACCCTTTTACTTTTTTACTATTGCTATCTGCCAGCAAATACATGCATGGCACCAATACTAAGGTTAAAAAGGTAGCAAAGCTTAAACCAAATATCATAGTCCACGATAAAGGGCCCCAAAAAGCTACGTTATCGCCACCAAAGAATATATGCGGGTTAAAGCTGCTGAACAATTCGGCAAAATCTATATTAAGCCCTACAGCTAAGGGAACGAGGCCTAGCATGGTTGCTGTAGCAGTTAGCAAAACAGGAGTCATACGGGTACGGCCAGCCTCTATAACAGCTTCTTTAACTGGCATACCCTGCTCTACCAGCAAATCGGTAAATTCTACTAACAAAATACCATTACGCACCACAATACCGGCTAAGGCTACAATGCCTATACCCGACATCACGATAGACATATCCATTCTAAAAATGGTTATACCTAATATTACCCCGATAATACTGAATAAAATTTCGGATAGAATGATAATGGGCTTGGATACGGAATTGAATTGGGTAACTAAAATAATGAGTATGAGGCCCAATGAAATCAGCAAGGCATTTCCCAAAAAGGCAGCGGTTTCCATTTGCTCTTCTTGTTCGCCAGCCATTTTAACGCTCACCGCATCTAGTTTAGGAAATTGATCTACTTCTTCTTGTATGGCTGCCACTACCTCGTTTGGATTGTAACCACCAAGCACATTAGACGATAAAATAATGATGCGTTTTTGTTGCTTGCGTTTAATGCCTCCATAGGTATTCACATACTCCACTCCTGCAAAAGCCGAAACTGGCACCTGACGAATCATACCGCCCATTCCCATATCGCGGTAGGTTATTTTCATGTTGCGTAAGGCTTCTACATTATTTCGTTGACTTTCTTGGGCCCGCAAGTTAATGGGATAATCTTCGTTTAGATCTCTAAACTTGGAAACTTCTTTCCCATAAATGGCTGTACGCAAATCCATTCCAATTTGCCCGCTCGAAATACCCTCTCGGTTGGCACGTTCGCGGTCTATATCAAAAATAATTTCGGGTTTATTGTTCTGAAAATCTGATTTCAACTCTTCTACTCCTGGAATTTGCTTGGCATCGAGGTATTTTTTCAATCGCTCGGAGCCAGCTACCAATGCATCTAAATTATCTCCAGTAAGTTCTATGGAAATAGGTTTTGCCGTTGGAGGTCCGTTTTGCTCTTGCGCTATGGTAATTTCGGCACTTGGAATGCCTTTTACTACATCTCGTAATTTAGAGAGGTATAGCGACGTACTTTCTCCATTGCGTTTACCAAATTCTACAAATGCTACAGTTACTTTCCCTCTATTGGGGTAATTTCCTTGATCTTCGTCTTGTGGATCGGTTACACCCACCGTTACATTGGATATAATAGACGAAACGATTGGGTTGGATTTTCCCACCACCTTGGTTACTCTATTTTCTACTTCCTTTACCACCTCGTTGGTATAAGCCTGATCGGTGCCTATGGGCATGCTTACATACACGTATATAAAATTAGGATCGCTGGTAGGGAAAAATACCACCTTTGGCGGCACAATACCCAGGAGCATAAATGAGAATACAAACAAGCCTACCGTTCCCCATAATATGGTTTTTGGTTTTTCTAAGGCCCATTTTAGTAAAGCTACATAGCGTAATTGAAACTTGGGCCAGGTATGTTCTTGAAACTTTTGAATAGCTTGGGTGAGGTAAAAATGATTGAGTAGATACAACCCAGCTAAAAACACCATAAAGTTCCCAAAACCGAAGCTAATGAAATACGCTATAAGCGCCAAGCCTGCAAATACATACAGTGTTTTCTTCACTTTAGGGGTAAAGCTTGGTTTTTCTTCGTTGGGGTGGTGTGCTTGCATAAAATCGACCGCAAAAACCGGATTGATGATGTAGGCAACCACAAGTGATGCCAATAGCGTAATAATAAGTGTTACTGGCAAAAAGAACATGAATTTACCAATAACTCCCGGCCAAAATAATAAAGGGACAAAAGGAGCTAGCGTGGTTAAGGTACCCGATAAAACAGGCATAAAAACTTCACCGGCGGCCATTTTTGCTGCTTTAACAATGGGCACTTTCCCATTATTAAAAATACGGTGGGTGTTTTCAATCACCACAATGGCATCATCTACCACAATACCTAAACCCAATAGGAAAGAGAACAACACAATCATGTTCATCGTGAAACTGAAACCAAAGAAACCACCCAAAGCAGGCATGGCTAAAAAGGCTACAAACATGGAGAGTGGTACCGACATGGCCACAAATAGGGCATTGGTTACACCCATAAAAAACATCAGAATGAGTGTTACCAAAATAAAACCAATTATAATGGTGTTTATTAAATCGTGTAGGGTTACTCGTGTTTGATCGGATTGATCGCCGGTGGTGGTTACATTTAGGCTTTTCGGCAGAGAGCCTTCCTTCAACTCTGCAATAAGTGCACTAATTTTATCGGAGGCCTCAATTAAGTTTTCGCCGCTACGTTTTTTGACATTTAGGGTTATTACATTTTTGCCATATAAGCGGGCATAACTTTCTTGTTCTTTAAAGGCATCCTTTACCTCGGCAATGTCTTTTAAATACACCGATGCTCCGGTTGGCGTTTTCACCACTAAATTGGCTATTTCATCTGCACTTTTAAATTCTTTTTTAACGTTTAGCGTTCTGCGTACGCCATCCATTTTAACCGTACCGCCAGAAATAGTTAGATTTTCATAACCTACTGCCGATTCGATATCTCTGAATGAAATTTGGGCAGCAGCCATTTTATTTAGATCGGCATTTATTTGAACTTCGGGATCTAAAGCTCCTACAATATCTACCCCAGAAATTTCTTTTAAGGCCTCTATCCTATCTTTCAATACATCGGCATATTCTTTTAGTTTTTTAAGATCGAAATCGCCCGAAATATTTACATACATAATGGGCAAATCGGCCAAATTTATGTCCATTACATTGGGTTCTTTGGGCAAATCGTTGGGTAGATCCTGACGAGCTTTATCAACCGCATCTTTTACCCGTTGTTTGGCATCCTTAATATCTACGTTGGTATTAAATTCTGCCGTAATTACCGATACATCTTGGTACGATTTAGAGGTAATTTTCTTAAGCCCAGAAGTAGATTTTAATTGCTTCTCCAACTGTTTGGTCACCAAATTTTCCATATTCTCGGGCGATGTGCCGGGATAAATGGTTTGCACGAAAATCTTGGGAATGATAACTTCCGGAAAATTTTCTTTTGGTAAATTTTGGTACGACGAATAGCCTAGCAACACCAAAATAAAGGTGAATACATAAATGGCTGTTTTATTATCTATAGCCCAACTTGAGGGCTTAAATTCTTTGTTCAAATCTTTCATTTGCGCTCTATAAAGCTTTTATAATTTAACTAAATCGCCTTCATTTAAATCGGCTAAACCGGTTAAAATAACCTTGTCGCCCACTTTTAAACCCGAAAGCACTTCGGCTTTACCTTCCGAAATTTTGCCCAATTTTAGTACCGCTTTTTTAGCTTTTCCGCCTTCGGCAACAAACACATAATCGCCATTTTCAGATTTCTGGATGGCATTGATAGGCACCGTTAATGCTTTTTCTTTTTTATAATCAACAATTTTAAGCACGGCCACCATATTGGCTCTGTAGCTCGATTTTGAGGGGAGATTTACTTCTACCGAGAAACTTCTAGACGCCTGATCGATGGTTTTAGCGGCAAAAGTTAAACGGGTGTTTAAGGTATCGGGTATGTCTGGGAATATTAAATTCACTTCATCGCCCTGATTGATATGACTAGCATAGGACTCAGCCACCATGGCTTTGGCTTTTAAATTAGAGGTGTTTACCACCCGAACCCCAGGCATACCTGGCATAACCGCTTGGCCTACCTTAAAATCCATTTGATCTACTACCCCATTTATTGGTGATTTAATGCGATACAAAGCTGCCTGAGACTGTAGGGTGCGCATTCTGCGTACCAAACCATCACGTTGGGTTTTGGCACTTAAATATTGTACCTCGGTACCAATTTTCTGATCCCAAAGGTTTTTCTGACGTTGAAATAAGGTACTTGCCAATTCCAATTGGGTTTGCAACTCATCCATGTTTTGGCGCAATACCTGATCATCTAACTGAGCCAAAATTTGTCCTTTTTTAACAGATTGACCTGGTTTTGCATAAATAGCGGTAACCAAGCCCTGTGCTTCGGCACTTACTTGTACATTTTGCTCTGCATCTACCTTGCCTTGTACCACTAAAAAATTGCGGAAGGTTTCTTCTTCTATCGTAAATACGTTAACCTGCTTGGTATTGGCTACAGCAGCTTTGGCACCCACTTCGGCTTCTAGCTCGGCGATTTTTTGGTTTAATGTCGCTCTTTCCTTTTTCAGCTTCTCTAATTGTACTTGTTTATCTCCTGTATTGGAACCACAAGCCGCAATAAATAAAGCTATACTGATGTATAAAATTGATTTCATATGATTTTGATCTGATTATTTAGTAATTAATTCGTCCTAAGGCTCTATCTAAATTCACTTTATTAATTAGCGATTCATATAAAGCATTGATATAATTGTTTTGTGATTCTTTTAAAGCAGTTTCAGCGGCAGTAACCTCTAAACTAGAGCCTACACCCTGTTCGTACTTTATTTTAGATACACGCAATACCTCTTTAGATAATTCCATGTTTCGTTTCTGATTTTCGAGCGATTGTAAACCATTTAAAAAATTGGTTTTAGCTTGATTTATTTCCAAATTGATGCCATTTTGCAAATTGGCTAAATCATTTGCCGATTTTTGCACTTCCAAACGGGCATTTTTAATTTTATAGATACGCTGGCCACCACTTATAATAGGTACACTTAACCTCAAACCCACCAAACTTGTAGGATAGTATTGAGAAAATAGCTGTGAAAAGGAATTATTTTGATAACTATTGGAAGTACCA
>CANGZX010000045.1 GCA_947458775.1 Sphingobacteriaceae bacterium
GGTATGCAATTTGGGGTACGTACCAAAGAGTTTCAATGGAGCCCAATAGAATATATATACAAAGAATGGGCAGGACTCTATCATGAAAAAAATCAGCAGTTATATGTAAACGTGGGCTATGGCTTTTTGGGTTACCCGGGCAGAGTGGGTATTTTACCCGAGATCACAATTTTTGAACTAAAGTCGGGCCAAGCACCAGCTTAAGCAAATGAAACCATACCTGAGGCAATTCGTAGAATTTATACTTTTTAGCCAATTATTTATTGCAGCCGGTGCTGCCGCCCAAACAGCATTTACCTATCAGCTAATTGGGCAAGCGATTGATTTGCATGTAGTGGCTCTTGTTTTTTTCGCTACGATAGCGCTGTATAATTTGAGCATGGTGCTTTCTAATCCAGGCAAAAAACCAAGTTCTTTGCTAAAAAGAGTGCAATGGATGAGTAAACATCAGCATTTATGCAGTTCGTTTACCTTAATTGGCGGATTATCTACACTTTGCCTGAGTTTTTTTCTATCGGCAACGGCCCAAGTGGTATTGGCAAGTTTGGCACTTATCTCCATTGCCTATAGCCTTCCGTTGCTGCCCTTTAGGGGAGAACGTGTAAGCCTCCGAAACATTCCGGGATTAAAACTAATACTTATTGCCCTTGTTTGGTCACTTAGCACTACCCTGCTCCCTATTGTGAATAGCCCAGCAATTCTAAGCGATGGTACCTTGTGGATACTCTTAACTCAACGGCTTTTATTTTTTATGGCCATTGCCATTCCTTTTGATGTGCGTGATATTTATCAAGACAGCATTTACTCTCTAAAAACCATTGCAGTGGTCTTGGGTAAGCAGAAATCTCAAAATATCGCCCACCTTTCTTTAGCACTTTCTTCGGCAATTTGGTGGCACTTATCTAGTTATTCTGTGGGCCTTTTAATACCTATTATAGTGGTATGGGGAGTAGCCACCTGGTGTATACAAAGAGCAGACAAGCAGAAAGAATTATTCTATTTTATCGTGTTAGATGGCTTACTCTTCTTAGCCCCAGGCTTGTTGGCTTTAAACGCTATAGCGTAAATACCACTACCTTTTTCCCACCACTGTAAGTTGTATCTACAAATTTGGTGGGCTTACCAGGCTGTATCAATTCTATGCGAATGCTACGTAGCCTACCTGTTTTGCCACCCATTATTTCAACCTTTTGCGTGTGCTTACCGGGTATTCCCTTAAAGTTGATTAACTCGTACTGTTTATGCGCAATGGCCTGGGGGTCTTTGCCATTATCGTCATAAAGCGTAAACTCCGCTTTCTGGGTGTCATCAGCAAAATAACGCACCACCAAGGTATCGCCAGTATAGGCTTCTGTATTTTTTAAGTTGATGGTCATCGGTACAATACTTCCGCTTTTGGCAAAAATGGGGACTTGTTCCAATGGCGCAACTACCACAGTAGAATCGCTAGCCAATTCGGATGTCCACCAATTTATCCACCTGCCCTTAGGAAAATATACCGTTCTACTAGTTTTTCCTTTTTCTTGTATGGGTGCTATCAACAAATCTTTTCCCCATAAATATTCATCGTTAACAGCTGCCAGTTTGGTGTTGTTTGGCTCAAAATAATTGATAGGCATAGCCAAGGGGCGGCCGCTAGTGGTATTTTGGTAAGCCAATGAATAGGTATAGGGTAAAAAGCGATAACGCATATTTACATACTCTTTCACTATTTTTTGAGTGGCCTCATCCCAAAATATAGGCTCGGGTGCGGCTACAGCCGGATCGGCATGGGCTCGGTAAATGGGTGTAAAAGCTGCAAATTCCATCCAACGGATATACAATTCGGCATCTTTTTCTCCTTGGGCAAAACCACCTGCATCGGCATGCATGTAGCCAATGCCGCTCATACTCATGCCCAACATAATGGGAATTTGTGCTTTGTAGCCACCCCACGAACGAAACACATCGCCACTCCAAGGGAAGGTGGCATAGCGCTGCATGCCTGCACCGCCCGAACGGGCCAAGTTGAATACCCGTTGCTCGGGGAAATTTTTTTGGTACCCATCAAAAATTGTTTTTGCCCAAGTTAAAGGGTAAATGCTGTGTACATCTCTGGCTTTGCCTATGCTATGCACCACCTCATCAGGGTGTTTCTCGGGTTCGCCCAAATCGCACCACCAACCAGCTACACCCTCAGTAATTCGCTGGCGGTAAAAATTCCACAAATACTGTTGTGCCTGCGGTTTAAAAATATCTACTAAGCCCGCGGCTCCAGCCCAAAAATCTTCAATTATATAATCTTCGCCCTTGGCATTTTTTGCTAAAAGATTACCCGAGCTAGCTACAGCAAAATTATCGGAAAGCTTGGTTACAAAGGTTTGAGTAATGGGAATGGTTTTTACACCCAGCTCTTTAAGGGTACGCAACATCTTCTCGGGCTCTGGAAAAGAATCGCGGCGCCATGCGTGATTACCCATAGTTTTTACATCGCCGTACCAAAACAAATCCAATACGGTGGCATCAATTGGGTAACCTGCAGCGATGGTTTTCTTAACGGTTTCTATGGTTTCGGTGGCCGATTTATAACCAAACCGAGATTGGATAAAGCCTAAAGCCCAACGTGGTGGCAAGGGCTGCTTACCGGTTAAATAGGTATAAGAGGCTAGTAATTGGTCGTTGCTCCCCGTCATAATAAAATAAGATGCCCTACCACTTTCGGTGAGGTAGCGCAGTTCATCTGTTTTGGTTTTACCTAAATCGAAGGTGCCAGCGGCAATATTATCGAAATAAATACCATAGCCTTTAGAAGAAATGATGAATGGAATAGAAACATTGAGATTTTGTTCACCAAGGCTGTAACCATAATGTGGTTGGTGATAATTCTGCAAGGAAAAGCCTCTGCGGTTTTGCGAAATGGCCCTAGAACCTGTTCCATACAAGGCCTCGGAAGGTGCCAAACTGAACTGTACTTGTTGCGCATTGGAGCTGGCGCTTGTATAGCGGTATTGTGTTTTTCTATTCACAATTTCTATTGTAAGACGTTGCTTATCAATACGTAGTTGCAAGGAATCACTCGTAAGGGTTATGGTGTTTGCATATTCTTTTATGTGAAGCTTTACGGGTTGAGGGCTAGCTACCAATACGGCCGTGGTATCTGTTGTAGCTGCTGCCGGACCATACACTACCCTAAAAATAGTGGCACTATAAGGCCGTATACTTAGCATACCTTTGCTTGTTTGCAAACTAAAAATTTGCTTGTTGTATGTATAGTTGTTGGGTTTTTGTTGGGCGCTAGCTCCCATCAAACCAAGTATAAAGAAGGCTAAAAATACGTGTACTTTCATAAAAGGTGTTGCTTATATAGGTAGGCTAATCTACCAAAAATTTATAGCCCACACCCCGAACTGTTTGTAAGTAAAGAGGTTGTTCGGGGTCTGTTTCAATTTTTTTGCGCAAGCGCACAATGTGCATATCTAATGTGCGGGTATTTACATCGGCTTGGTAACCCCACACTTGTAACATGAGCTCTTCGCGGGTTACCACCTGGCCTATGTGTTTTGAAAAATAGAGCAGTATGCGGTTTTCGAGAATGGTGAGTTCTATTTTTTTATTGTTCTTATAAAGCAGGTGAACATTGGGGTGGTGTACAATGTCGCCAAATGTATGCACCTCGGTTTTTTCGTTATTAATAAAGTAGGTCACCTTATTTTGAATCATGGTAATCAATAAATCCATATTAAATGGCTTGGTTACATAATCGGAAATGCCACTGCCATAAGCATCTATTTTATCTACTTCTTGTGCCTTGGCGGTCATCATGATAATTAATTTATCGAAGCCCGCTTTGCGTAAATCTTTACACACGTCAATGCCTTGCTTTTCGGGTAACATCCAATCTAAAAGCACAATGTCGGGTTGATAGCTAGCTATCAACGCTTCACCTTGCTTACCGTCGGCAGCCTCGAGCACTTCGTAGCCTTCAGCTTTAAGGCGATGGCTTACTAAAAAGCGTAAATTTTCATCGTCTTCTACCAATGCTATGGTAATTTTCTTTTGCATATTAATGGGTATAAGGAATGCTTACTATAAATGTTGAACCTTTACCGGGCTGGCTTTTCACGGTGATATCGCCCTTCATAAAATTAACTAGTTCTTTACAAAATGCCAAGCCTAGGCCTACACTACCTTGTTGGTTGTATTGATTTTCTATACGGTAAAACTTCTTAAAAATATGTTTTGCATCCGCCTTAGACATACCAATGCCTTTATCTTTAAATTGGAATAAGATGTGTGTACCCTGTTTTTTTATTTCTATGGCTAGTTCTTGCCTATCGGGTGGAGAGTATTTATAGGCATTATCCATCAAGTTGTTAAATATACTCGATAACAAAATAGGATCGGATTGTATTTCGGTGACTCCACTAATGCGGAGGCTAAACTTTAAATTCGGTTTATCTAATAAAAAAGTATGGGTAATGGCCGAACAGAAATCGGCTAACAGGATGCGTTCTGCTTTCCAAGTAATAGATTTATTTTCAAGCTGTGTAAAGCTCAAGAGTTTATTCATTAAGGTATTTAATTTCTCGGCTTCTTGATCTAAAATTGTGGCATAGCGTTTACGCTCGGCAGCGCTCAAATTGGTGCTGGTGCCAATATTATTACCGGCAACTTTAATGACGCTTAGGGGTGTTTTAAACTCATGAGTGAGATTATTAATAAAATCGTACTGGAGCTTAAATAATTGCTGATTGACAAACAGATTGCGGTAAATTAAGTAGCCAATGAGCAACAAAAAAGCATAAATAAGTAAGATGGCGCCGAAAATTGGTAAAAAGCGATGATATATTTCGGTTTTTAAAAATGCTGGGGTAGAAGAGAAGTATAATTTATAGCCCGAAAATGCACCAGGCAAAGCTATTTCGGTGGTTAATTGTTCACCTTCTGTACTCAATGGTTCAAATACAAGGGGTACAATTTTCAATTGCTGATATAACTCGGGCCGGGTATTTACCAAGCGTAAACGTTTGGGATTGAGATAAAATGTAAACATATCTTTCTCAAACATTGGCGATTTGGCTTGTTTTACAAGCATGAGCTTTTTAAACATGGCCAATTCTTCTTTTCGGGGCACATTTAAGTAGCTTATTTTATTGGCATCTATGCCGTAAAACGTAGCGAAGGTTTCATCGGGGCTGGGTGCTTGGCTGGTATCTGCTGATTCTACATACTTGCTAAACTTAATGGCCATTTTATTAAACTCATCGGCAGTTTTTAACGATAAAGTGTTGGGCTGTTTATTGGTAAAAATAACCCTAGCTCCTTTCCGCACACCGGGGCCAATTTGGTAAATGGCTTTCGGTTGAACCGAAAAATAACCGGCCTTAATGCCATCGCTAATGGGCCAGTTACTAACCTCGGTATCGTAAAAAATTATCTTTTCTATAAAAGCATAACGGGTAATTAATCGTCGGGCATAACTATTTGCCGAAGCCGAATCTAAATAGCCGTGATAATACGATATTTCGGGAATACCTTGCTGAAAGAAAGTGGTATAAGGCTGAATGGTTCGCTCAAATACCTCAACTTTGTCGGCAGCAAATTCGTTTTCTACGTACTTCTTGGTAAAATTATAGGCCAAAAATGTAGCAATTAGCAAGGAAATGGTGATTAATACTAGGAATGTAATAATCAAAGAAAGATTTTTGCGGTAAATGGGTTGGCTATGTTCCATGCACCTTGCCTTATTTTTGTAAATGTTTTGCTAAAAACACTTCTAAATGACGGTAAAAATCGAGCCTATTTTCTTCATTCCTAAATACATGCCCTTCTTTTTGTTTCACTAAATAGGTAACCGATATAGCTCGTTTGCGCAGCTGTTTTACCAATTGATCGGTTTCAGTGCTGCTTACTCTTGAATCTCGAGCGCCTTGTGCTACTAACAAGGGAGCAACCATATTTTCGGTATGAAAAATGGGCGATACTTGACGGAAATAATCGGCATCTGCTTCCGGATTGCCCACCATTTCTTCGTACATTAAGCGATAAGGTCTATAATAAGGAGGAATATCTTTTAAGTAGGAGAATAAATTACTTATACCAGAATAAGAAGCACCACAAGCATATAGCTTGGGCTCAAAGCACAAACCCCAAAGGGCTGAATAGCCGCCGAAACTAAAGCCATAAATTCCCACCCGTTTCGGGTCGGCAATGCCTTGTTTAATGAGCCAATGCACCCCATCTGTAATATCGTATTGGCTTCTTTTGCCCCATTGCTTAAAACCAGCAGTCCAAAACTTTTTCCCATAGCCGGTAGATCCTCTATAATTTACTTGAAATACGGCATAACCTCTATTCGCTAAAAACTGAACTTCGGCATTGTAGGTCCAGCTGTTACGAGCATTGGGGCCATTATGAGGCAATACCACTAAAGGCAAATTTTTAGGACTTTTACCTTGAGGTAA
>CANGZX010000046.1 GCA_947458775.1 Sphingobacteriaceae bacterium
AAGAATAAAATTTCAGGTGCAGTTACCAAATCGTTTGTAGGGTAGTAGTAGTTAATTTCTTTATTATCGGGGTCTTTAAATCCATCGAAAACAGAAATTGGCCACAACCAAGAAGAAAACCAGGTATCTACCACGTCTTCGTCTTGTTTTAAATCGGCTAATTGAATGGTGCTATCTAGTTTTTGCGCCTCAGCAAAAGCTTCTTCTTTGGTTTTTGCAATTACAAACTCTCCGTTTGGTAAATACCAAGCCGGAATTTGTTGTCCCCACCACAATTGGCGGCTAATGCACCAATCTTTCACGTTTTCCATCCAATGTTTGTAGGTATTTGTGAATTTTTCTGGGATGAGTTTTACATCGCCATCTAATACATAATCCAATGCAGGCTTGGCCATTTCATCCATCTTGCAAAACCATTGCATAGATAGTTTAGGCTCAATTACCGCATCGGTGCGTTCAGAATAGCCCAATTGCGATTTATTATCTTCTACTTTTTCTAAATGACCAGCTTCTTCTAAGAGTATCGCAATTTTTTTACGGGCTGCAAAACGATCTTCGCCGACTAAAATTTGGGCTTTTTCGTTTAAAGTGCCATCGTCACTTAAAATATCAATTACAGGCAATTTGTGCTTAATGCCCAATTCGTAATCGTTTAAATCGTGGGCCGGAGTTACTTTTAAGCAACCGGTACCAAAATCCATGGTTACATATTCATCCTGAATTACTGGTATTTCCCGATTGAGTAATGGAATGAATACAGTTTTACCTTTCAAATGAACATAACGCTCGTCGTTGGGGTTTACGCAAATGGCAGCATCGGCCATAATCGTTTCCGGTCGGGTAGTGGCAATGGTTAAATAGGTACCAGCCTCTCCGCTAATGACGTATTTAATATAATATAGTTTCTGATTTACTTCTTTACGAATTACTTCTTCGTCAGAAACGGCCGTTTTCCCTTTCGGATCCCAGTTTACCATGCGTACCCCACGGTAAATCCAGCCTTTTTTATACAAGTGAATAAAGGTGTCTATAACCGCTTCTGAAAGCGATTCCTCCATCGTAAAACGGGTGCGATCCCAATCGCAAGAAGCACCTAATTTCTCTAATTGCTTGAGGATGATGCCTCCGTATTTGTCTTTCCATTCGTAGGCATAGCCTAAAAACTCTTCTCTACTTAAATCCTTTTTCTCAATGCCTTTTTCTTTGAGCATGGCTACCACTTTGGCTTCGGTGGCAATAGAAGCATGGTCGGTACCCGGTACCCAGCAGGCATTTTTACCTTGCATGCGGGCTCTACGAATTAATACATCCTGAATGGTATTGTTTAACATGTGCCCCATGTGCAACACTCCCGTAACATTGGGTGGCGGAATAACAATGGTATAGGGCTCCCGCTCATCGGGCAGGGAACGAAAAAATTTCTTTTCTAGCCAGTAGCTATACCATTTTTCTTCTGCTTCTTTTGGGTTATATGTTTTAGAAATACTCATTTTAGGTTGTATGGCTGCAAAAATAGCATTTAAGCAAACAATTTCGACGGATTTTATAGCCTTTTTAGGAGAAAAATTTCATTTCACTTTATATTACTCTTATCTTCATAGTATAAAAAGCACAAATTAAGATATGAAATATTCATCCTATTGGCTGTTAAGTGCAGCTTTGCTTTGTGGATTATCGGCCTCGGCACAGCACGATTCGCCTAAAATTCCAAAGAAAAAATTTATTGACGCAAGTAACATGGACCTGAATTACAAGCCAGGTAATGATTTTAACTTGTATGCTAGTGGTACGTGGATTAAGAACAATCCGGTGCCTGCCAAAGAAACCCGTTGGGGTAGTTTTAACGTATTGCGTGATTTTAATATCAATGCTGTTAAAAATATTTTAATAGAAGCCGAAAATGATAAAACAGCGAAACCGGGTTCAGTAAAACGTCGTATAGGCGATTTTTATGCTGCCGGGATGGATAGCATTGGTATCGAAAAATTGGGTGCTAGCCCTATTTTACCCGAATTGGCAAAAGTTGCTTCGGTTACTAGATTAGAAGATATTATTAGTGAAGCAGCCATAATGCGTACGCAAGGTTTAGGTTCTCCGCTATTTAGCTTTTATGTAGGCCAAGATCGTAAAGAAGCTACTAAATTGATAGCCCAGCTTGGGCAGGGTGGTACTACTTTACCCGATCGCGATTATTATTTAAAAGCAGATGCCCGTACTTTAAAAATTCAAGATGCGTATAAAAAATACATTACGCAGTTGTTTGTATTAAGTGGTAGTATGGAAGAATTAGCTAAGAAAAATGCCGAAACTATTTTCGCCATTGAAAAAGCCTTGGCAACGGCACAAATGAGCCGTGTAGAAATGCGTGATCCGTATAAAACCTATAATAAATTTTCGGTAGCCGATTTTTCTAAAACCACACCAAATATGAATTGGGCCACATTATTGCCTAAAATGAAGGTAAGCGGTCAGGATACGATGTTGGTTGGTGCTCCTAAGTTTTTTACCGATTTAAATGCACTTTTAGTAGCCACTCCCGTAGCTGATTGGAAAACGTATTTGCAGTGGAATGTGCTAAAAACATCTGCACCTTATTTAAGTTCTGCTTTTGTGGATGCCAATTTTGCCTTTACTCAAGTGCTAACTGGCCAAAAAGTGCAAACTCCGCGTTGGCAGCGCATGTCGCAATTAACCGATGGTACCTTGGGTGAATTGTTAGGCCAGTTGTATGTAGAAAAACATTTTAAGCCAGAAGCCAAAGTCCGTATGGAGCAAATGGTTGCTAATTTGATTAAGGCCTACGAAATACGTATTAAAAATTTAGATTGGATGAGTGCCGAAACGAAAGTAAAAGCCTTGGATAAATTACATGCATTTACGCCTAAAATTGCCTATCCAGATAAATTTAAAAATTACGATGGCTTAACGGTTACTAAAACCAATTTCTTGCAAAATTTACGTAGTGCCGCCGTTTGGGGTTATGCTGATATGGTTAGTCAATTAGGCAAGCCAGTTGATAAAACTCGATGGGGCATGAGTACCCCAACGGTAAATGCTTACTACAGTCCGGTGCTAAATGAGATTGTATTTCCTGCAGGTATTTTGCAATTCCCATTCTTTGATGTCAATGCCGATGATGCTGTAAATTATGGTGGTATTGGAGCCGTTATTGGTCACGAAATTTCTCATGGTTTTGACGACTCTGGAAGTCAATACGATAAAGATGGTAACCTCAAAAATTGGTGGACTGCAGAAGATTTAGCCAAATTCAAAGAAAAATCCAAGGCTTTACAAGCACAGTTTGATGCTTATACCGTTTTAGATACCATTCACGTAAATGGTAAATTAACCATGGGCGAAAATATTGGCGATTTGGGTGGTTTAAATGCCGCTTATGAAGCTTACAAAATGACAGCCGAATGGAAGGCTGGAAAAGTAGTTGACGGCTTTACACCCGATCAACGCTTCTTTTTGGCTTGGGCACAAGTGTGGCGCACTACCATTTTGCCTGAAACAGCCGCTCAGTTAATTTTAACCGATTCGCATTCACCTGGTGAATACCGCACCATTGGTGCTCCTGTAAATATGGATGCTTGGTATAAAGCCTTTAACATTCAACCGGGCGATAAATTGTACAAAAAACCTGAAGACCGAATTAAGATTTGGTAAACAAATTCAAAGCCCCTGATTTCAGGGGCTTTTTTTATGCGTACATACTAAAGTGCTTGGGCTTTGAGTTAATAGCGTATGATTTGGATATACCGCATAGAGCTATTCATCACTTTTTGTACAATTGTTTTTATTGTTTTTAACCTAAAAGGTGCTAACAAAGATTTTGGACTTTTGTTAAGTATTTTATTGGTAACAGTTTTTCTATTGGTGCTCGGTATTCTCCTGCAAATGTATTTCAATCAATTGATGGTAGCTATTTGTGTATTAGCCATTCCTACGCTACCGGTACTTCTTTATTCATTTTTTGTACTCCTTTTTATCATTCTTAAGCCCGATTTTAAATAATTAGGCAACAAGAGCTGTGGCTAGTATCTTTGGGCAATGCAAACGCCCTTTTTAGTCCCCACTGCCGATGGCTCATTAACCCTATTTCAACCCGAAGTAGGCGAACACTACCACTCTAAACATGGCGCACTGCAAGAGAGCAAGCACGTGTTTCTGGAATCAGGATTAGGTTATTTTTTGGCGCAAAACCCTCAGCCTGCGGTACGAATATTAGAAGTGGGCTTGGGTACCGGTTTAAATTTCTTGTTAACGGCAGATTATGCTGCAAAAAATTCATTACAATTAGAATATACAGCTATAGAAGCCTATCCCTTATCCGAAACTTTAGTAGCGCAAACAGGTTATAGTCACTTTGTGGAAGAGGATATTTGGAAGGGATTTCTGACTAACTATCAGCAAGCATTTTCGTCACCTACCGTCATTTGTTCTGGCATTAGCCTAAACGTGGCAAAGAGTTTATTGGCCGATTTTGTGATGGAAGGCCAAGTAGATGTGATTTATTTTGATGCCTTTGCAGCCATCCATCAACCCGAAATGTGGACGACTGAAGCTTTGGAAAGAGTATGTAGGTATTTAAAGCCTGGTGGTGTTTTTGTAACCTATGCCATTACCGGAAATTTAAAACGCAGTATGAAATCTTTAGGTTTTGCTATTGAGAAAGCCCCTGGTGCACCCGGAAAGCGGGAAATGCTCAGAGCAGTTAAACTAGTTTAATCGATTGGCGGAGTTGAGTTGCGTAAAGCCAACCAACTCATCCCAGCGGCCACCCGGCTTGCGGTAATACACTAAAATTTGGTAATTGTTTTCCGTTTCTATGTGTGAACCTTCAAAATAGGTGTTATTTAATACACCATCTGCTGCTAGCCAAACGTATTGGTAATCGTATACACCTTGTTTCACAAATGCATTTCCCACAAATTTTCGGCTCGATTCTAGGTAAGTAAGTTTATTTTCTTCTTTCAATTGAAAATTATTGAAAGCCCCTACGATATATGCAACGCCATCTTCTTTTGGTTTTGAAGCATTTAATCGGAATTGAACGGTAGCGTAATCGGCATCGGTTGTTGGGCTTCTGCCTTCTTGGTTGCGAATAAAAAATGCACCGTTTGCATCAAAAACAAAACTATATGCCGCTGTTGCATACGAAGGTTCTGGCGTTAGTGTTACCCAATTTGCCGAATCTTTAGTGATGGTACTTACACGTTCCGATTGGTAGCGCAAACTTCGCAAATCGAAATGCCGAAACTCATTTCCGCCAGCAAAATCTAAGGTGTTTAGGTCGTTATAAACAAGCGCATCGCTACGCACAAAAGTTGGTTTTGTAATTTTTTGAGCACCGGCTACTTGGCCATTTTGAAAAACCTTGGCCCACACATCAAGGTAGGGGTTTTGCATACTTAGGCCCGAGGTTTGTATGCTGAAATTGATTTTTTGATTTTCATTTCTTGCCGATACGTTTGCAGAATGTACCAGTTCAGCCTGAAAACTTACACGCTTACTTTCTACATAAAATTGCCTAGTTAGCAGTATTTTACGAGGGTTAGCATCTTCATACACTTTAAGCAAATAATTACCAGATAGTTTTGGTTTGATGCTAAAATTAGGCAGAATGATTTCGTAATGCGTATATTTTTGCAGGGTATTAAAAGAGGAACGGTAGTTGGTTATCCGCTCTTCGGGAAAGCTTTCTAAAAACTCAATGGGTGAGAGGCGACTGCTATTCCACTCGGCATCGCAGTGTTCTACGCTATAATAGATAGATCGGATACCAGGGCGTAAATCATCAAAGCCCAACAAGAGTTCTTCGGAAGAATTTAAGGTGTAAATTGGAAAAGATTGCTCCTTGTTTCGGTTGTAAAATTCTACCGTGCTTATTTCTGGAATATAGATTGCGTTTTCGTAGCTATAAGCTTGTTCTGGAGCGCTTAATGGTATTACTTTTAACTTTTTTTGTCCCCAAGCAAAGCTGTAAAACGCCATGAAAAGTAAGGTTAATGCGGTTTTTAGCAAGATTCTAATTCCAGAATTTGTTCGGCTAGTGCTTCCCATGCTACTTGTGTTTGGTTAAGCGTACTTTTTACTTCTTCATAACGTGTGGTATGCTCCGAAAGTTTAGCAACATCGCTGTAAATTTCGGGCTTGGCAAGCGAATTTTCAATTGCACTTAAATCTTGTTTTAAGCTAGCAAGACTTTCTTCCAAGGTACCAATTTCTTGATTCAATTTTTTTAGCATCTTGTTGTTATCTTCCTGCACTGGAGCATTTTCAACTTTTTTTGTTTCTTTAAGCGGTGAAGGCGCCAAATTAGCTGGTTTACTCGGGCGCTTGGCTAGCCATTCTTCGTACTCGGCATAGGTGCCTGGGTACTCTTTAATTTGTTGATCTTCAAT
>CANGZX010000047.1 GCA_947458775.1 Sphingobacteriaceae bacterium
ATCTTCATTAGCTACCGAATGGTTAAAAGGCAAATCTATTGACGATGCCATTACCATTGACAACATGGATATTGTAGAAGAATTGGCTTTACCACCAGTAAAAATTCACTGCTCGGTATTAGCAGAAGATGCTATTAAAGCCGCCATTAACGATTACCGTGTAAAAAATGGCTTAGCTCCTATCGAAAGCGAAAAAAGTCATCACTAAAAATAAAAATGGTAACCATTACCGATAAAGCAAAAGAAAAAGCACTAAGCCTGATGCAAGAAGCCGGCTTAGACGATTCGTACTTTTTACGGGTTTCTGTAAAAGGTGGAGGGTGCTCTGGCTTATCGTATAATTTAGATTTTGATAACGAAGTAAAAACGGGCGACCAGTTTTTTGAAGACAACGGAATCAAAATTACCTTAGACATGAAATCGTTTTTATACCTAGCTGGCACCGAACTCGATTTTACCGACGGATTAAACGGCAAGGGTTTCAACTTTAATAACCCAAATGCCAGTCGCACCTGCGGCTGTGGCGAAAGCTTTTCGGTTTAAAAATCATTCCCATATTTTTAAAGGCGTTCAAATAGTTGAACGCCTTTTGTTTTTTAAATCGGGTATGCGTATAATTGTGAACTAACCAATGCGTTAAAAACGTATGAACTTACTAAATGAACACAGCACCATTCCGCGGCTATTGCGGAATGTGGTAGAACACATACATCCCGAAACCACTACTTTTTTATTCCATCATACCAAAAATGGCTGGGAAGAAATTAGTTACAAGCAGGTATTAGACAAGGCGGATGCTATTTCAAGCTACTTCCTTGATTTGGGTATACAAAAAGGCGATCGTTTGGCCTTAATTATTGAAAATTGTCCCGAATACGTTTATTACGACCAAGCTCTACAGCAATTGGGTGCTGTAAACGTATCTATATACCCTACCCTTAGCGAAACAGAAATTGCGTACATTTTAAACGATGCCGGAGCAAAAATGATTTTGGTGGGAAATCCTTTCCTACTCAAGAAAATCTTAAAAATAGCGAATACTTGTCCGCAGCTTATCCGCATCATTCCAGTTTTTGAGGGTTATGAAAAACATGTAGAAGGGCAATCTATCAATGCCGGCGTTCTTTCGCTTGCAGAACTTATTGCCGAGGGCGAACAAACCCTAGCGGTACATAAAAAAGAATTAGATGTAGTAAGAAACGAAGTAAAACCAAGCGATTTATCTTCTTTAATTTATACTTCAGGCACTACCGGAACACCTAAAGGGGTGATGCTTACCCATGGAAACTTTGTAGAAAACGTACGGGTATGTTTAGAACAAATTCCGGTAATAGACGAGCACGAAACCTTTCTTTCGTTCTTACCCCTATCTCACGTTTTTGAACGCACAGCCACCTATCACATTTGCATAGCAAAGGGCTGTAAAATTGCTTTTGCCCAAAGTTTGGAGCTACTAGCCAAAAACATGGGCGAAGTAAAACCAACCGTAATGAGCTGCGTTCCTCGTTTATTAGAACGCATACACGATAAAGCCATGAAAAATGGCACATCGGCAGGTGGTTTAAAAAGTAAAATATTTTTATGGGCTTTAGAAGTAGGTAAAACCTACCGAGAAGTACAAGAATCTGGTAAAAAACCTGGTTTAGTACTTAGTCTACAACAAAAGTTAGCCGAAAAACTAGTTTTCAGTAAAATTAAAGAAAAAACCGGCGGGCGATTAAAATTCATGATCTCAGGTGGAGCTGCCTTGCCTAAAAACGTAGGCGAATTTTTCGGTAATCTCGGCATCAAAATTTTAGAAGGCTTTGGCTTGACTGAAACATCACCCGTGATGGCCGTAACCGAATACCACCGCCAAATATATGGTACCGTTGGCCGGGTAATACCAGGTATTGAAGTGGGTATTCAAGATGTAGAAAGCAAGAAATTTATTGCCATACAAACACACGATAGCTTTAACGAAGCATTTGAATGCGGCGAAGGCGAAGTGGTAGTGCGTGGCCACTGCGTAATGAAAGGCTACTGGAACAAAGTAGAAGAAACTGCCCAAGTTTTAGATAAAGATGGTTGGTTCCACACGGGCGATGTAGGCCGCTTTTTTAAAGGAAACCTGCAAATTACCGACCGTATTAAAAACATGTTGGTAAACGCTTATGGCAAAAACATTTACCCAACACCGGTAGAAAATACCTATCTAAAAAGCCCAAAAGTAGTACAAGTATTCCTTATTGGCGATAAACAAGAGTACATTACGGCCATTTTGGTGCCCTCTCGAGAAAGTTTACAAGATGAGTTTAAGTTGAGTGACGACTTCTTTAATGCTCCTGAAACCTTCATTACAGATGAAAAAATGATAAACTGGGTAGATGAAGACATAAAGCACCTATCCAACGAATTGGCAAAATTTGAGCGTATTAAACATTTCAAACTCAAACGCAATCCTTTTACCATAGAAGAGGGCGAAATTACACCGACACTTAAAGCCAAACGAAAGGTAATTGAGCAAAAATATGCCGATGCCATTAGCTCCATGTATACCGAAGACGAAAGTTAACAAAAGTACATCGCGTAAAAGAGCATCGAATTATTTCGGTGCTCTTTTTGTTTTTGGCCTTGTTGAAACACATTTTACGCATAAAAACCCTATTTTTGCACAAATTTGAAACGAACATATGAGTATAGGTTTATCTGAACAAGAAATTTTACGCCGAGAGGCCATGGTCGAGTTACGCAACTTGGGCATTAACCCCTATCCAGCTGAAGCATTTGACGTAACGGCCAATGCCAAGGATATTAAGGAAAACTACGAACGCGATAAAACTGCTTATAAAAATATCCGCATGGCCGGCCGTATCATGACCCGTAGAATTATGGGTAGTGCGTCTTTTGCCGAAATTCAGGATGCTAGCGGACGTATTCAAATTTATTTAAACCGCGATGAAATTTGTCCTACTGAGGACAAAACCCTATACAATACCGTATTTAAAAAATTATTGGATATTGGCGATTTTATTGGCCTAGAGGGTTATGTTTTTACCACTCAAACCGGTGAAATTTCGGTACACGTTACCAACATGACGGTATTATCAAAATCGTTGAAACCCCTACCCATTGTAAAACGAGATGAGGAAGGAAATATTTACGACGGCTTTACCGACCCGGAACTGCGCTACCGCCAACGCTATGTAGATTTAACCGTCAATCCGGAGTTTAAAGATATTTTCATTAACCGCTCGAGAGTAATAAACACCATGCGTGGCTATTTCGATAGCCAAGGCTGGATGGAAGTAGAAACTCCTATCCTGCAACCGGTACACGGCGGTGCAGCCGCTCGTCCGTTTAAAACACACCACAATACGCTCGACATGCCTTTGTTTTTACGTATTGCCAACGAACTCTACCTAAAACGCCTGATTGTTGCCGGATTTGATGGCGTATATGAATTCGGTAAAATGTTCCGTAACGAGGGCATGGACCGCACGCACAACCCCGAATTTACTTCCATGGAAATTTACGTGGCCTATAAAGATTATATCTGGATGATGGCCATGGTAGAAGAATGCTTAGAAAAAGTAGCCCTAGCTACCAACGGCTCTTCACAAGTAAAAGTAGGCGAACACCTCATTGAGTTTGCCGGACCCTACGAGAAATTATCGATGTACGATTCGATTAAAAAATATACCGGCATTGATGTATCCGAACAAGACGAGCAAGGTTTACGCAGCATTTGCAAAGACCTTGGCATTGAGGTTGACCCAAGTATGGGCCGAGGTAAATTAATTGATGAAATTTTTGGCGCCAAAGTAGAAGCTAACCTCATTCAGCCTACCTACATTACCGACTACCCTATTGAAATGACGCCTTTGGCGAAAAAACACCGCAGTAAAGTGGGCTTGGTAGAACGTTTTGAGTTGTTTGTGATGGGTAAAGAAATTGCCAACGCCTATTCCGAATTAAACGACCCTATCGATCAGCGTGAACGTTTCGAAGACCAGCTGAAATTAGCCGACCGTGGCGACGAAGAAGCCATGGCCATGGATGAAGACTTTTTACGTGCCTTGGAATACGGCATGCCGCCAACCTCTGGCTTAGGTATTGGTATAGACCGCTTGGTGATGTTAATGACCAACCAAAGCACCATTCAAGAAGTATTGTTCTTTCCACAAATGCGACCCGAGAAGAAAGCAAAAGTGGTTTCGGTAGAAGATTTTACCGCTTTGGGCGTACCGGCTGTATGGGTACCCGTATTGCAAAAAATGGGCTTTAATAGCCCCGAAGAATTAAAAGCAGGCAACCCCAACAAAGTATTTAACGATTTAGGTGGCATGCGCAAAAAGCTAAAACTCGACATCGCTATGCCTGATAAGGATTTGGTAATGACTTGGTTTGCCTAAAACAAAAGCCCCGAGAAATTCTCGGGGCTTTTGTTTTATCTATAGCCTCTAACTTGTTGAGATTTATCTAGCTGGCCCATTTGCGCCTGCATCATCTTTATCTGTTCGGCTAGCAGTTTATTCTTATCTGCCTTTTTAGCTTCCTGCAAATACATGGTAGCTTCTCGTTTATTCCGTTTGGCCATGGCAATACCGGCTAAACTCAATTTAGCTAGGGCCACGTTGTGATCCATGGTCATGCCTAAAGAAAGTGCACGTTTAAAGTATTTTTCTGATTGTAAAGGTGCTTTTCTCGATTCTATTAAACCCAGCAATAACTGGTAATACCCGTGTTGCACGCTAATTAATTCACGCTCGTAATTGGCAATTTTATTCAACCACGCTTCTGCTTTTTCCATATTCTCTTTACGCAAATAATATTGCGCCAAGAGCATTTTCTCGTTAAAGAAAAAGGTAACAAACACCAATAGGGCTAAAATAATTCCCAAGATTCCCCATCCCCACGATCCGAAAATAATAAGGGCTATAGATCCGCCTAATAGAGCAAGAGCGGCAATTAATCGTATAATATTTGGCATAGTAGCTAACGTTTTGTAGGCTACAAATATCCGATTTATCTCTCAAATAAACGGCATGTAAAATGTTATATTTGAGCAAAAGCATCGTTTATGCCCACATCCTTGCATCCTTCGTGGCTCCCTGCCTTAGAAAACGAGTTTCATAAACCGTATATGTTGGGCCTAAACCAGTTTTTAGAGCAGGAAAATGAACACCAAACGATTGTTTTCCCCAAACCCAGCGATGTATTCAATGCGTTTAACCTCACTCCTTTTAATGAAGTAAAAGTGGTTATTTTAGGGCAAGATCCCTACCACGGAGCGAATCAAGCACATGGTTTGTCTTTTTCGGTACAAAAGGGTGTAGCCGTACCCCCTTCATTGAAAAATATATACAAAGAACTGCAAGCAGATATCCCCGGATTTAAAATTCCAAATCATGGCGATTTAAGTAGCTGGGCCAAACAAGGGGTATTATTACTCAATGCTACCTTAACAGTACAGGCAGGTGAGCCAGGTTCGCATCAGAAAATGGGCTGGGAGCAATTCACCGACCGAGCCATACGAGCATTAAGCGAACAAAGAGAAGGTTTGGTATTTATGCTCTGGGGCCGCTATGCACAGGCAAAGGCATCACTAATAAATCCAACAAAACATGTGGTTTTAACGGCCGCTCATCCCTCTCCTTTTTCGGCCTATAACGGCTTCTTTGGCTGTAGCCATTTTTCAAAAGCAAACGCCTATTTGGTAAAAAAGGGAGAAAAACCGATTGTTTGGCAGATAGACTAATAGGCCAAAGGCACTACGGGCTCTTTCTTATTGGTCGACATGATCATCATGGTTTGAAAGGTTTTAAGCACCGATATTTTGCTTATTTTTTCCATGATTAGGGCTTCATAGGCCTTAATATCTTTCACATATACCTTTAATAAAAAATCGCATTGGCCAGTAACATGATGGCATTCGGTAATTTCTTTAATAGATTGAACTTCATCTAAAAAAGTTTGAATGGCGTTGCTGGTATGAAAATCTAGCTGTACTTGAATAAAAGATTTAATGCCTAAACCCACCAATTCTTCATCTACCAACGCATGGTAACTTTTAATGTAGCCTGTTTGTTCGAGTTTACGCACCCGTTCAAGCGTAGGTGCTGGCGACAAACCCACATCGCTAGATAATTGAAGGTTGGTAATTCTGCCGTTTTCTTGCAAAATTTTTAAAATTTGCAGGTCTGTTTTATCTAATTCGAAAGCCATACCTCAAAAATAACCTTTCTGGCGAAATTATATTTTACAAAAGAACTAAATTGTGCATATAAATTTTTTATCCTAAGCCAC
>CANGZX010000048.1 GCA_947458775.1 Sphingobacteriaceae bacterium
CCTTTTGGGCCCCATAATAAGCGTTGGGTAGGAATCATCTTATTGGGCAACAATTGCACCTGGCTCGAATCTGCTAGCGACAAATCTTGCAATAAGTTATTGGTTTTGGTAGAATCGGTTTGGGCAGAACTTGTAGCCAGAAAGAAAAATAGAAAACTACAGGTGAAAAGTAATTTTTTCATGATGTGGAAATTAGCTAGTGTAATATACGAAAAAAGACGTAAAAATTGATTTTACCTTAGTTTTAACACCCGATAGGATGCATTAGGCAGATAAGCTTGCAACAATGTGAGGTTATTCCACCGTTACCGATTTAGCCAAATTACGCGGTTGATCTACATTACAGCCTCTAAGTACCGCAATGTGGTAAGCCAATAATTGTAAGGGTATGGTGGCTAAAATGGGCAAGAATGCCTCGTCGGCATCGGGTATTTCAATGGTAAAATCGGCCATTTTCTTCACTTCCACATCGCCCTCTGTTACAATGGCAATTACCACACCTTTGCGTGCTTTTACCTCTTGTATGTTGCTAATTACTTTTTCGTACGATGAGTTTTTAGTGGCAATAAAAATTACCGGCATGTCTGCATCAATTAAGGCAATGGGGCCATGTTTCATTTCGGCAGCCGGGTAGCCTTCGGCATGGATGTAAGAAATTTCTTTTAGTTTTAAAGCACCTTCTAAAGCTACTGGGAAACCGCTTCCGCGGCCTAAGAATAAACAATTGCTGGTGTCTTTAAATTTCTCGGCAATTTTTAAAATACCTGCATTAGCCTCCAGGCATTTCTCTACTAGGTTTGGTATTTGATCCAATTCGGATAATAAACCAATTAATTTAGATTGCGAAAGCGTGCCTTTTTGTTGGGCAATGTAAAAGGCCATTAAGGTTAACACCGTTACCTGAGCGGTAAAAGCTTTGGTAGACGCTACACCAATTTCGGGACCAGCGTGGGTATATACTCCTGCATGGGTTAAACGTGGAATAGAGGAACCTACCACATTGCAAATACCAAAAATGGTAGCCCCTTTTTCTTTGGCCAATTCAATGGCGGCCATGGTATCGGCCGTTTCGCCCGATTGGGAAATGGCAATTACAATATCTTTTTCGGTAATAATGGGGTTGCGGTACCGAAACTCCGAAGCATATTCTACTTCTACCGGTACACGAGCAAATTCTTCAATTAAATATTCGCCAACCAGACCTGCGTGCCACGAAGTACCACAAGCTACAATGATAATGCGGTCGATATTTTTGAGCTTTTCAGCGTATTCTTTAATACCGCCCAATTGCACCAAACCTTCATCGGGATAAATACGACCACGCATACAATCTTTAATAGAACGTGGTTGTTCGTAAATTTCTTTGAGCATGAAATGATCGTAACCACCTTTCTCGAGCATCTCTAACTTTAGTTCGAGTTCTTGTACGTAAGGGGTTTTTACAACATTATCCAAGTTTTTGATGAGTAATTCATCACGCTTTAAATAGGCAATTTCGTTATCGTTTAAATAGATCACGTTTTTGGTATACTCAATAATTGGAGAGGCATCCGATGCGATGAAATATTCATCTTTACCTACCCCAATAACCATGGGGCTGCCTTTACGGGCGGCTATAAGTTGGTCGGGCTCATCTTTGCTCATAATAACTATGGCATAGGCTCCAACTACTTCGTTAAGCGCCACACGTACGGCTTCTCTAAGATCTAATTGCGTTTTTTTCTGAATTTCTTCGATTAAGTGGATGAGCACTTCGGTATCGGTATCACTCTTAAACACGTGCCCTTCAGAAATCAGTTCTTCTTTCAGGGTGGCGTAATTTTCTATAATTCCGTTGTGAATAATGGACAAACGATCGTCGCCAGAAGTGTGTGGGTGTGAGTTTCTATCAGATGGGGCTCCGTGGGTGGCCCAACGGGTATGGCCCATGCCAATATGGCCCGAAACATCTTTATCGGCAGCAAAATTTTCTAATTCGCTAACTTTTCCGGCTTTTTTGTAGATGCGTAAATTGCCATTTAGTAAAGCAACCCCGGCACTATCGTACCCGCGGTATTCTAAGCGATGAAGTCCTTTTATGATTAATGGCCATGCTTCTCTATGACCAATGTATCCAACAATTCCACACATACAATGTACTTCTTAAAAGGTTAAACGGATTAATTGTTTAGCAGAGAATATTTAACTCTAAGTTTCATCTTAAAGTTAGCACTACTTTTACCACTTCCCAAAACAACTTTGCTAGCAACACCTGCAGATGGCTTTATAACATTGGCTAAATTAGACATATCTGTTTCTGTGGGTGCTATATAAAGTGCGTATTGCTTGGATTTACCAATTAATAAGTCTTGAATATAGGCCGTTAGATTAAATGTATAGGTTTTAGACGTGCTACTATATAAGCCACCAAAACCACCTACACTTAAAAATCGAGCATCATACGGATCTAAATCGGGTACTAATTTACGCTGACTAGCAATATCTGTTTGATAGAGAATCATTCTGGGAGCTGGTGCAAATGGAGCATCGCTACCACCCTCTACACTCAAAATTAATTCGGCTTTATTTATGTAAATAGCACCTAATTGTTTTAACTGACTGATATTAGGGAACGTAACTTTAGTTCTTAGACCACCTAGGGCTTGTGCAAATACTTTGTTGTATTCTACCGCTGGATTGGCTAATTGTGTGGCCACTTCGGTGCCTGTATAATCGTGGCTAAACGTGGCGACTACCGTAGACATAGAATTGTTAATGCTAAAGCTAATGTAGTTCGTATCAATTTTGGCGTTTACATTGCGGTAGTATAGCTCTAACTTGCTAGCACCAGAGTTTAAATCGAAAAATGGAATTCCACCAGCTTTACCCCCACTAATAGGATCAACCTTAATATGTAAACCCTTAATATGCGTTAAGAAAGCTGCAGGTTTAAAGAAATTAGCGGCCGCCGCATTTATAAATTCGCTATTAATAAAACTTGAACTTAATGGAATACGAACCTGTGGCGCTTGTTTTGTAATGGTATCTGGTTGACCAACACGTATTTGATTTATAGCAATACTATCTTTCAATTTAATTTTGCTCATCACTTTAAATCCAATCTCTGTATTAGCATAAGCAAGAGGCATATCGTTGAAATACGACGTAAGGGGATTTAGCTTTGCGCTCAATTGATGTACCGAAAAACGGTAATTTGAGGTAAGTGAATCGCCATAAAACTCATTGGCATATTTAAGTACCAATACCGCAGAATCTAACACCGCATTGGTGCCAAATTTTAAGCTATCGCTTGGTAAATTAAGGCTTGCACCTACCGCAGTTTGGGTAATTCCTAAATCTGGATCTATAAAATACCCGATAGGATATTTAGATAAATTATTCGTAAAAATCTTTTCTTCGGGCACAGTTAATGCTAATACGGTTGTATTATCATCAATAGCCGTGTTTATTCCATTATTGGGATCTACATCCAAACCGATTTGATCTGGATTGTTACATGCACCTAAACTAAAAAGACCTATCAACAGGGTTAATAAGTCTAATTTATATACTTTCATAGTAAACCTTGGTTAACAATTAAGCCAATGAAACGAGTTCGTCGTTTGAAATTTCTTGGTAAAGGTTGTAATAATTTTCGAAATCGGCTGTTGAAATGTATTCTAAAACCGGTTTATTGGTTTTTTTAACAAACTTTAACAATTCTTCATTTATTTGCTCACTTCCGTACACCACTGCATCAGAATAATGAATTGCTCCTTGATGTAAGGAAGTTACATCGGCAGCTTTATACAAATCTGTGTGGGTAGCATCCATGCCATTCATAAGGGCTTTACGTGCAAAATCGGTATGTAAGTTCCCTTCAAAAGCATCTTCACCATACACAGAATACACCACTTTGGCATTTTTATAGGTAGGATCTTCTTTATACACCGTTTTCATGTATGCAGGAACCAATGCAGTCATCCACCCATGGCAATGCACTACATCTGGCGACCAACCTAATTTTTTTACTGTTTCTAACGCACCTTTACAGAAAAAGATAGTACGCTCATCGTTATCTGCAAAAAACTTATTATTACCATCGGCAAATACATGTTTACGTTGGAAATAATCTTCATTATCTAAGAAATAAACCTGCATACGAGCTGCCGGAATAGAGGCAACTTTGATGATTAATGGATTATCGTTATCGTCTATAATGATGTTCATGCCCGATAGGCGTATAACTTCGTGTAAACGGTTCCTGCGCTCATTTATATTACCAAAACGTGGCATCAAAATACGGATCTCTAGACCCTTATCTTGCATAGCTTGAGGAAGTTTTCGAGTAATTTCTGCGATCTTAGTCAATTCCAGAAAAGGCGACATCTCGTGAGTAATAAACAGTAGTTTCGTTTTTGCCATCTCCGTGAGTATATTTTTGATTGTTAAGCAATTGAGTCTGCAAAGATACGAAAAATATTGGTATTTAGGTAGGTTTCCTGCTTTCCACTTGGAGTTGAAGGGATTAATACCCATTTTTGGAAGGCAAAATTTGATTCTATTCTTTTGAAAATACTTCGTACCCGCTCCGAGATTTCGGCCTACACGCTTCAACAAAAACAACAAGGCAAACGCATTGGCTTTGTGCCCACTATGGGCGCTTTGCATCAAGGGCATATTTCGCTTATTAACCTTGCCAAAAACAAAAGTGATGTAGTGGTATGCAGCATTTTTGTAAACCCCACTCAATTTAACGACCCCAAAGACTTAGAAAAATATCCGCGACCTATTGAGCACGATATTGCCCAATTAGAAGCGGTTGCATGCGACGTGCTTTTTTTGCCAGAGGTGGAGGAGATGTATAGCAGCGATGAAAAATGGGAATTAGCCTTAGACGGATTGGATGAGATTTTAGAAGGAAAACACCGGCCAGGCCATTATCAAGGAGTTACGCAAATTGTATTTAAGCTATTCCAATATACCCATCCCGATATTGCTTTCTTTGGTCAAAAAGATTACCAGCAAGTAATGGTAATTGAGAAAATGGTGCAAAAGCTAAAACTAGCTGTAGCATTAGAAATGTGCCCCATTATTCGGGAGGCCGATGGATTGGCCATGAGTTCTAGAAATGTGCATTTAAGCCCTACAGAACGAGTACAATCCTTAGCCCTTTACCAAAGTTTAATGCAGATAAAAGAAGGTTGGGGCAAAAAATCGGTAGAAATACTAAAGCAAGAAGCCACCGAGTTTTTAGAAAAAAGCCCTGGAATAAACGTGGGCTATCTAGAAATTTGCGCACCCAAAGATTTGCAAAACAACAGCCCAAAAGAAGGTACTCCAGCAGTAGCATTGGTAGCTGCTAGCCTCGGCCAAACCCGGTTAATTGACAATATCTTATTACCCTAAGCACTAGTTATAGGCATAAACTGTTAATTATTACTATTTTTGCAAGATGATTATCGAGATACTAAAGTCTAAGATTCACCGTGCACGTGTAACCCAAGCCGAACTAAATTATGTGGGCAGTATTACCATTGATGAAGACTTATTGGATGCAGCCCATATGATTGCAAACGAAAAGGTGCAAGTAGTAAATAACAATAACGGTGCCCGTTTTGAAACCTATATAATTAAGGGTGAACGCGGAAGCGGTGTAATTTGCCTAAACGGCGCTACTGCTCGGTTAGCACAAGTGGGCGATGTATTAATCATCATGTCGTATGGGCAATTACCTCTAGCAGAAGCGAAAAACTACCAACCCATATTGGTTTTCCCCGATGATCAAAATCGTTTAGTAAAATAAGCAGATTGAAACTATCGCTAATTAGCATACTCAAATACCTGCTTTTTTTAGGCCTAGCTGGCTTGTTACTCTACTGGGCATTTAAAGGGCAAGATTTGAACAAAATGGCCCAAAGTGTAAAAAATGCAAACCCCGTTTGGATACTAGCCTCCGTAATCGCTTGTTTATTGGCCCATGTATTTCGGGCATTACGCTGGAACATGCTTATTAAGCCTTTAGGCTATAGCCCATCTGCAAAAAATTCTTTTTACGCAGTAATGATTGGCTACCTAGCCAACCTGGCGATACCCCGAATGGGCGAAGTATCTCGTTGTGGTGTACTCAAAAAAAGTGACGGCATTCCCGTAACACCGCTTATTGGTACCGTATTTACAGAACGTTTGTCTGATTTAGCTATGCTACTAAGCATAAGCGCACTCACCTTGCTGTTAGAATTTGA
>CANGZX010000049.1 GCA_947458775.1 Sphingobacteriaceae bacterium
CAATAAAATGGGGCCAATAGCTTCAGCACCGGCCAATTCTTGGATTAATTTATAGGCAATATTACCCGAGGCAAGGTTAGGGAATACCAATGTATTAGCCGCCTGGCCATTTAAAGTACTAAACGAAAAATTATCTTTCAATAAGGCAGGGTTCATGGCAAAATTTGCTTGCATATCGCCATCTACCAATATATCTGGATGGTTTTGATGTAGTAAACGTACTGCTTCTCTTGTTTTATCAGGCACCTCTCCTTCGTTTGAGCCAAAATTAGAATATGATAACATGGCAATACGAGGTTGTATATTAAATTTCTTTATAGAACGATCAATCAGTACAGTCAAATCAACCAACTCATTTAAGGTGGGATTTACATTCACAGTAGTATCTCCAAAAAATACAGGGCCTTTTTCGGTAAGCATCATGTACATACCGGCTACTTTATCTACGCCAGGTTCGGTACCAATAATTTGCAATGCTGGGCGGATAGTTTGTATATAATTTTTGGTTAGACCTGAAATTAAGGCATCTGCTTCACCAAATTGTACCATACAGGCACCAAAATAATTGCGGTCACGCAATAATTTTTTAGCCTCATACAGGGTTATACCTTTACGTTGGCGTTTTTGGTAAAGATAATCTGCATAAAGTTCTGTCTTGGCTGTTTCCTCCGCCGGATCGATGATGGTAACACCTTCCATATCCAATTCGTTGGCTTCAATGAGCTCGAGTATTTTTTGCTTATCTCCTAATAATATGGGTGTAGCTACGCCATCATCATTTACAATTTGAGCGGCTTTTAAAATCTTGTAATTATCGGCTTCGGCAAATACTACACGCTTAGGATCTAACTTAGCTTTATTAGAGATGGCACGCAACAAGGCATCGTCCATACCCAAACGTAGCTTAAGGTCTTCTCTGTACGCATCCCAATCGGTAATGACATGTTTGGCTACGCCCGAGTCCATGGCGGCCTTAGCAACAGCCGGAGATACGGCAGTAATTAATCTAAAATCTAACGGTTTGGGTATGATGTAATCTTTACCAAATTTTAGGTTTTTGGTATTGTATGCTAAGTTTACAGCTTCGGGCACTGGTTTTTTGGCCAAATCGGCAATAGCTTTAACAGCGGCAATTTTCATGGCCTCGTTAATGGTGGTTGCACGTACATCCAAAGCGCCACGGAAAATATAGGGGAAACCCAACACATTGTTCACTTGGTTAGGGAAATCGGAACGGCCGGTAGCCATTAACACATCTTTACGAGTTTTAATAGCTAAATTATAATCAATCTCCGGATCTGGATTGGCCATAGCAAATACAATTGGATTTTTGGCCATGCTTTTTAGCATGTCGGCAGTCAATACATCCGCAGACGATAAACCAATAAATACATCGGCATCTTTTATGGCCTCAGCCAAGGTATTTAGTTTACGAGTAGTGGCAAACTCTGCTTTGGTTGGATCTAAATTTTCTCGAGATTGATTAATAACTCCCGTTCTATCTACCATTACAATATTTTCTCTTTTGGCACCCATGCTCATGTATAAACGTGAGCAAGAGATGGCTGCCGCACCAGCTCCATTCACCACAATTTTAACCTTGTCAATTTTTTTCTTCTGAATTTCGCAGGCGTTTAATAAAGCTGCCGATGAAATAATAGCGGTACCATGCTGATCATCGTGCATAACCGGAATATTCAATTCCTCCTTTAACCTACGCTCAATCTCGAAACATTCAGGGGCCTTAATATCTTCTAAATTAACTCCACCAAAAGTGGGCTCAAGGGCTTTTACAATTTTTACAAAATCATCTACATTGGTACAATCCAACTCTAAGTCAAAAACATCAATATCAGCAAAAATTTTGAATAAAATTCCTTTACCCTCCATAACCGGCTTACCGGCTTCTGGGCCAATATTTCCTAAACCTAATACCGCAGTTCCGTTGCTAATTACGGCCACCAAGTTTCCTTTAGCGGTGTATTTGTACACATCTTCTTTATTTTCGGCAATTTTTAAACAAGGTTCGGCTACACCCGGCGAATAGGCCAAGGCTAAATCTCTTTGCGAATTGGTAGGTTTGGTAGCAACCACTTCAATTTTCCCTGGACGACCCTGTGAGTGGTAATCTAGTGCATCTTGTTTTCGGTTTATTTTACTCATAGGAGAAACTTATGATTGGTTGTCAAAATTATGATTTTTAGCCATATAGGCGCCAAAAAACAACGAATATTATCGTTGAAAGATTTTTAAGCGCATACCCACTTTTAGGGCAGAGCTGTGTAATTTATTCCAAGATTTTAACTGTGAGGCGCTAAGACCTACATATTTTTTTGCAATACTGCTTAAATTATCACCACGTTTTACGGTGTAATATACAACCTTGGTACTGGTACTAGCTTGCGGCGCTACCGCAGCAACCCCAATAGCTGTGCCATGTAGCACGTGATATAAAGCGGCATAGTCCGGCTGGTTTTGGGTGGGAATAACCACCGATTTTGGAGCAGCTGGCGATCCTTTTACCATTAATTTTTTATAGGATGGATTTAGTAAAATAAGCTCTTGCAAATCTATTCCGGTGGCTCGTGCAACAGCGGCCAAAGAAACAGGTTTTACTACATCAAACACATCAGTAAGGGTATTGAAACCTGGCGATAATGGACTAATACCATAATTTTGGTAATTACTCATGATATAGGCCGTAGCAATAAACTTGGGTACGTAATTACGTGTTTCAGCCGGCAAATACGGGCTAATGGCCCAAAAATCGGCCTTGCCGCCAGCTTTTGCTATAGCTCTAGATACAGCACCTTTACCACAGTTATACGAAGCAATGGCCAATAGCCAATCGTCAAATTGGGCAAAGGCATCTTTTAAATAGGCTGCGGCGGCTTTACTAGCCTGTACGGGGTCTTTACGTTCGTCTACATCTGTGTTTATAGTAAGCCCATAGGCCTTGGCCGTACCAAACATAAATTGCCAAGGGCCGGTTGCGCCCACTCTAGAAACTGCATTGGGGTTTAGGGCCGATTCAACTACCGACAAGAATTTCAATTCTTCGGGCAGGCCGAATTCTTTAAATACTTTTTCATAAACCGGAAAGTAATAATTAGATAAACCTAACATTTTCCCTACCTGTTCTTTGCGTTTTGTTAAAACTTCAATGTATTGCGTAACCGCCAAATTAAAGGTTTTAGGAACAACTTGCTTTACACTGTCTCTACTTACATTTTTCTCTTGCTGATTGGATGCGCTGAATTCGGATATTGAATCCAGTAATAGACTCGAATTGCTAGGCACAGCGGTAGCATGTACAGATTGTAAAACTATCTGCAATAACAACAAAACGGAAAGCAATGCTTTAGTTTTCATGCTAGCCAAAAATTGCGTGGGCAAAGAAATGCCCAGCACAGATATGAATGGTTTAAACGGAAATTCCGGTGGCTTATTTTTTCTCTACGTCGCTAGAGTCGTTTTTGCCGTCTTTAGCGTCTTTAAATTCTTTTACACCTTTGCCTAAGCCACGCATTAATTCTGGAATTTTTCTACCACCAAAAATGAGCAATACAACTACTAAAATGGCTAAAATTTCTGGGGTACCGAATAGGCCTAATACTATAAAATTTAACATAATTTCTATTTTAAGGATGATGAATCTTTTTCTATTGGAGGCGTTTGATTAACTGGGGTTTCCTGTTCTATAGATTCTTCTATATTGGCTTTCACCTCGTTTATATTTTTATGAATTTCTCGTTTTACTTCTTCAGATGCGTCTTGAAACTGGCGAATACCTTTGCCTAAACCACGAGCAACTTCTGGCAATTTATCGCCACCAAACAACAAGAGTGCTGCTAGCAAGATAAACAACATTTCTGGAGTACCTATGTTTAAGAAAAGGATTACGTTTCCGCTCACATGCTAATTATTAGTATGCAAATATACGACATTTTTTAAGGGCGACATGTTAAATTTAATTCGCTAGCCAGCCAGCAGGGTTCATTGGGGTGCCCCCTTTCCACAATTCAAAGTGTACTTCGGTACTATCATCGCTTGGGTCGGTAGCTACCACACCCAGGCTTTGTTTCACCGAAACTTTTTGTCCGGCCGCAACACTTGTAGATTTTAAGTTAGAATAAATGGTAAAATATTCTCCATGACGTATCATAACCGCAAAGGTGGCGCCAACACTAAATACCCTGCGCACTTCTCCGGAAAAAACGGCTCTTACAGTAGCTCCAGGATTAGTACGGATGTCTACACCGTTATTAGACATGGTTACGTTTGCACCATAGCTGTGGGTGCCAAAACTCTCGGTAATGGTACCATTGGTTACAGGCCAAGGTAAACGGCCTCTATTATCTAAAAAGTCGGAAGATAACTTGGCAGATTCGGGGGTTGCCGATAAAATACTCGAGCCTTTTGCCACCGGCTTGGTTGTGGCTGTTCTGTTTTCAGATTTCGCTTTATCTGCATCTACTTTTGCCGCCGTTTCTGCTTTTTTACGCTCAGCATCAATTTCACGTGCAACAGCCGCTTGTAAGGCTCTGTTTAATTGAATAGACTCCCGCTGTTTTTTGCTCAGCTCTTGTTTAAGCTGTTTTTCTTGCTTGGTTAAACCGCTGAGTACCTTGGTTTGACTATTTTTTTCTTTTCCTAGGGTTTGCTTTTCTTTTTGTTGATCATTTAAGAGATTGGTTTTTTCCTCCTTATTTTGATCGAGAACCATAATTTTTACGTTTAAATCATGCTGAGTGCCCTGAATATAATTTGCCTGTTTTTTACGGTATTGCGTAAACTGCTGCAAATATTTCAAGCGCTTATAGGCCTGATTAAAATTTTCGGCAGCAAATACAAACATCAACTTGCTGTATGCACTTTGGTTTCGTTGTTCGAAACGAAGCATTCCTGCATATTCTTTCTTAAGCTGATTTAGTTGCGATTGCAGGTTAATTACGGTCTTTGTGTTTTGGTTAATCTGATTATCCAAGAGATTTATCTCAGAATTAATCGTATTAATTTTTTGTTCGCGGAGCCTGATTTTAGAATTTAAGTCCCGTATTTGCTTTAAAGATAACTTTTTGCTCGATGAGGTTTTATTCAGCGTGCGGTTTAATTCTTCAATCTCTCTGGTTAGTGCCTCTTTTTTACGCTTTAGGTCGGCACTACTTTGTGCATGTGCCTGCATACCCAAAACCATGCAAAAGAAAAACAAGAGATAAAAAAACTTTTTCATGCTGCAAATGTATTTAAAATTAGTTTTTTACCGAAAATCGTTTGGGAACACTAAACGGAAAATCTAACGGTGTGTCTTTTTCTACTTTAGTGTATTTTAATTCTGCCTGAACCGATTTAGCGCCCACCAACGAACTTAATTTAAGTACATGTGGTAATAATTGTCCACCTGCATCCCAAAAATCAGTATAACTTACCTGTAATTCTTGCTTGGCTGTAGCATCTTGCAGGTGTAAATTGTTCATTTTCAAGGCTTCGTTAAATCGAATGTCGTATTTAATGCTGCTCAAATTACCTAGTAGCTGTACCAAGGAGTCTTTGGTGCTTATTTCATGTGTTTGTTTAAAAATTTCGGGCCATATATTGCCTACCAACATGGCTTGTACTGTTCCAAAATTTACTTGAGGATTGGTATACTCGTGTATATAACTAAACGGCTTTCTTATGTACACACTCTCTAAACGATTGATGATTTTAATGCTATCGGGTGTAATGAGCATGCGGGCAACTTCTAAGCCGGCAATAGCGGTTACAGAGATCCATATTTTTTTATCGTTCTCTATGCGGATGGCCACACTTACATCGTTCGAATTGCCGTCTAAACTGATGCTAGCCTTCGACTTGATAGATAACCTATCAAAACGCACTTGAGTTTGCTCAATAGCCGCCAACTTTTCAGCATAACTGCGCTGAATTGCTAGTTTATCTACATCAATTGCTTTTTTTCTTGCCGAACATCCGCCTAAACCTATAAGCAAAACACTGCATAAAAAGAGGAAACGAAAAGGATTTAGGCGAAGAATCATAGGCATAAATGTCTGAAAAATAAATTAAGAAACACCGGTATGACCATAACCACCAGCTCCTCTGCTAGTTGCACTTAGCTCACTAACCTCACACCAAGCAACTGTTTCGTGTTTAGAAATAATCATTTGAGCAATTCTATC
>CANGZX010000050.1 GCA_947458775.1 Sphingobacteriaceae bacterium
TATTTCGAATTGTTGGGCAATGCCGAAGACTTAAACCACGAAACTGGAAAATATATGGCCGTTACTGCCCAAGAAATTCAAGATCAAGCCCAGCAAATTTTCCGTAAAGAAAATGCATCAATATTAAGCTATTTAGCCAAAAACTAAAATGGATAGAACGCAAGCCCCTGCATTTAAGCAGGTAGAACATATCAGCCTTTTAAATGCTCAGCAGTACCCTTTAGATAACGGAATACCCTTGTTTTTTATCGATGCCGGAGAGCAAGATTTAGTACGTATTGAGTTTATTTTTGATAATGTAGCATGGAATGCAGCCAGCCCTTTGCAAGCTTTTGCTACCAATGCGCTTTTGCAAGAAGGCACCTCCAATTATACAGCTGCTCAGTTGGCCGAAAAGTTCGATTATTACGGGGCTTTTCTCCAAAAAGAGTATTCCTACGATCAATCAAGTGTGGTGTTGTATACACTTAACAAACACTTGTCGTCGGTTTTGCCTTTGCTTCGCGAAATCTTAACCGATGCCATTTTCCCGCAAAGTGAAATAGATACCTTTATTCGCAATCAACAACAAAAATTGAGTGTAAGCTTAGAGAAAAATGATGTATTGGCTCGTCGCTCATTCAACCAAGTGCTGTTTGGCAATACGCTTTATGGCCATGCGCCCGTAGTTGAGGAATATGCGCAATTACAACGTTCGCAGCTCTTAGAGTATTATAAAAAAGCCTATCAGCCGGCTAATTGTACCATGGTGGTATCGGGTAAAGTTTCTGAAACTACTTTAAAAAGCATGAATGCCACTTTTGGAAACAACTGGGAGGGAAGCAATGCTGTTGATAAAAATGAGTTTTCTTTTATTAACGGTACTGGCAAAACACACTTTTTAGAACGCCCCGATGCGCTCCAATCGGCTTTGCGTTTAGGCCAAATTGCTATTAACCGTACACATCCCGATTTTCCGGCTTTACAAGTGCTAAACACCATTTTTGGCGGTTATTTTGGTTCGCGATTAATGGCCAATATTCGCGAAGATAAAGGCTATACCTACGGCATTGGCTCGGGCATTGCTTCTTTAAAAGATGCAGGTTACTTTTTTATTGCCTCGGAAGTTGGGGCCGATGTATGCACCGCTACCATGGCCGAAATTGAGAAAGAAATGAAACTTCTCCGGACCGAATTGGTATCGGAAGGAGAATTGGCTTTGGTACGCAATTACATGCTGGGCTCTTTGTTGGGTAGCTTGGAAAATGCGTTTTCACATGCCGATAAGTTTAAAAACACCTATTTCTTCGGCTTAGATGCTTCGTATTACGAACGCTACGTGCAAACCGTACGCACCATTAGTCCGCAAAAACTAGTAGAATTGGCCAATACCTATCTTCAGTTCGATAAATTAGAAAAAGTAATTGTGGGTAAACAATAAATTCGTCATTTTCAGAAAAATACGATAACTTTGCCTGGCAAATAATATCACCTAATAGTATTTGCTATGGCGCTCGATCCACAAAAATTTGTTGCCGAAGGACTCACCTACGACGACGTACTTTTAATCCCTGCTTATTCTGAAGTATTGCCCCGTGAAGTAGATACTTCCACTTGGCTAACTCGTAACATTCGTTTAAATATTCCTATCGTTTCTGCAGCTATGGATACCGTTACGGAATCTGGCTTGGCTATTGCCATTGCCCAGGCAGGCGGTTTAGGCATGCTGCATAAAAACATGTCAATTCAGGCCCAAGCTGATGAGGTACGCAAAGTAAAACGTTCGGAGAGTGGCATGATTCAAGATCCGGTAACCCTTTCTGAAGATGCCTTGGTAAGTGATGCTTTCCAAATTATGAAAGAATTTAAAATTGGGGGCATTCCGGTAATTAACGCAGATAAAAAATTACTGGGTATTATTACCAATAGAGATTTACGCTTTCAGAAAGATATGAAGAAAGCCGTGAGCCAGGTAATGACCAAAGAAAACCTGGTTACCGCCCCGCTAGGCACTACACTTTTACAAGCAGAAGTAATACTTCAGGATTATAAGATTGAAAAACTCCCTATTGTAGATGCCAAAGGTATTTTGGTAGGATTGATTACGTTTAAAGATATTCAAAAATTTAAAAATTTCCCGAAAGCCTGTAAAGACGAACAAGGTCGTTTGCGTGTAGGCGCTGCCGTTGGTGTAACCGCCGATACGATGGATCGGGTAGCTGCTTTGGTAAAAGCTGGAGTAGATGTAATTGCTATTGATACGGCTCATGGCCACTCAAAAGGAGTAATTAATCAACTTAAAGAAGTAAAAGCAAAATACCCAAATTTGCAAGTAATTGCAGGAAACATTGCCACTGGAGCGGCTGCAAAAGCCCTTGCCGATGCTGGAGCCGATGCCGTGAAAGTAGGTATTGGCCCAGGTTCTATATGTACTACCCGAATTATTGCTGGCGTGGGTGTTCCACAATTATATGCTGTTTACGAATGTGCTAAGGCCTTAAAAGGTACGGGTGTGCCGGTTATAGCCGATGGTGGCATTAAACATACCGGAGATATTGCCAAAGCCATTGCGGCAGGTGCTAGTACCATTATGGCAGGCTCTTTATTTGCCGGAGTAGAGGAATCGCCGGGTGAAACCATTATTTACGAAGGACGTAAGTTTAAATCGTACCGAGGAATGGGTTCTATTGAAGCCATGGAACAAGGCTCCAAAGACCGTTATTTCCAAGATGTGGAAGATGATATTAAGAAGTTAGTACCCGAAGGTATTGTTGGCAGAGTGCCTTTTAAAGGTAGTTTGGCCGAAGTAACGTATCAATTTATTGGCGGTTTAAAAGCCAGTATGGGGTATTGCGGAGCAGCAACAATCGATAAATTGCAAGAAGCGCAATTTGTGCGCATTACTGCATCGGGTATTCGCGAAAGCCACCCACACGATATTGCCATTACCAAAGAAGCACCCAACTATTCTAGATAACATGAAGAGTATTTGCGTTTTTTGCGGCTCCAATTTCAATGGAGATCCCCAACTTTTAGCTGCTGTAAATGACTTGGCTCAGCAATTGGTAAAACAAGAAATTACCTTGGTTTATGGCGGTGGACGTGTAGGCGTTATGGGTTTACTAGCCGATGAAGTGTTGAAAAACGGAGGCAAAGTAATTGGCGTTATTCCCGAATTTTTAATGAACAAGGAAGTAGGGCACGTAGGTCTTACCGAACTAATCGTTACCGAAAATATGCACGAACGCAAGCAAATGATGGCCGATTTGTCTGATGGCGTAATTACGCTGCCAGGAGGTTACGGTACCATGGAAGAGTTTTTTGAAGTACTTACTTGGTTGCAATTAGGTTTGCACCACAAACCCATTGGCTTGCTAAATGTCGGTGGATTTTACAATCCATTATTAACCCAATTAGACGTTATGGTGGAGCATAAATTTTTGAAACCCATTAATCGGGACTTGGTATTGAGTAACGACAAGGTGGTTGAGCTTTTGGTACAAATGGATGCCTTTGATGTGCAACCCGATGATGTTTGGTTCAAAGATCGCAACCTGATTTAACAAATTATTCTAAAAAGTGCCAAAAATAGATATTTGGAACGATTTTTGTGAGGCTATAAATAGCCAAATTATTGCTAAAATTTTACCAAAAAGTACAAAAAAACTCGATTTTTCGACGTTATAATGTTAGCTTTGCTACTTGTTAAAAATTAGCAGCACCAATTTCCATAGATGAGACAACTCAAAATCACCCAATCCATTACCAACCGTGAATCGCAATCACTTGATAAGTATTTGCACGAAATTGGTAAAGTTGATTTAATTACCGCCGAAGAGGAAGTAATTTTAGCCCAGAAAATTCGTGAAGGAGACCAAGCTGCCTTAGAGCGCTTAACCAAAACCAATTTACGTTTCGTGGTATCGGTTGCAAAACAATACCAAAACCAAGGCTTAACCTTAGGCGATTTAATTAACGAAGGAAACTTGGGCTTAATTAAAGCGGCTAAACGTTTTGATGAAACCAAAGGATTTAAGTTCATCTCCTATGCTGTATGGTGGATTCGTCAATCCATTTTGCAGGCCATCGCCGAGCAAAGCCGTATTGTACGTTTGCCTTTAAACCAAGTAGGCTCGTTGAGTAAAATTAGCAAAGCCTTTTCTAGACTAGAACAAGAATACGAGCGTGAGCCATCTCCGGAAGAATTAGCCGATATGTTGGAAACCACGGTAGAAAAAATTTCAGATACCTTGAGCAATTCTGGTCGCCATGTTTCTATGGATGCACCCTTTGTACAAGGAGAAGAAAATACTTTATTAGATGTACTAGAGAATAAAGATCCGGATACTGATAGTAATTTAATTAACGAATCGCTTTCTGAAGAAATTCGTCGTTCTTTATCTACCTTAACCGATAGAGAGCGTGAAATAGTGGTTTTATTTTTCGGTTTAAGTACTAGCCAACCATTATCATTAGAAGAAATTGGAGAAAAATTCAATTTAACTCGTGAACGTGTCCGTCAAATTAAAGATAAAGCCCTACAACGCTTGCGCCATACATCGCGAAGCAAAATATTAAAGTCTTATTTAGGCTAAACACAAAAAAAAATCGGGCAGAAACCCGATTTTTTTTTGTGTTTTTTAATTCCTAGAAATTCGGTTTCAATACATATTTGTCGTAGAAACGGAAGATGTGTTCTGCGGCTTCTTCGGCAGTATCTACAATGCGAAAAAGATTTAAATCTTCTTCGTGAATGTTGCTTTCTTGTAGTAACATGGTTTGTTTTACCCAATCCATCAAACCCGTCCAATACGAACTGCCCACCAATACAATTGGGAAACGGGCAATTTTGCCGGTTTGAATTAAGGTTAAGGCCTCAAACATTTCATCTAAGGTGCCAAAGCCGCCCGGTAAAATAATAAAGCCTTGAGAGTACTTCATAAACATTACTTTGCGCACAAAGAAGTAATCGAACTCCAATAATTTATCTCTATCGATGTATTTATTGTGAAATTGCTCAAAGGGCAATTCGATATTTAACCCCACTGATTTTCCGCCAGCCTGGTAAGCACCTTTGTTGGCCGCTTCCATAATACCAGGCCCGCCACCAGAAATAACGCCATAGCCACGCTCCGTTAATAAGCGGGCACAATCTTCAGCTAGTTTATAATAGGGGTTTTCGTTTTTGGTTCTTGCCGATCCGAAAATGGAAACACAGGGACCAATTTTTGCTAATTTTTCAAATCCGTCAACAAATTCAGACATAATTTTAAAAATTTGCCACGAATCGGTTACCTTAATTTCTTGCCAATCTTTATTTTCAAAGGCATTTCTTATTTTATCATCACTCATCATATCCTTATTATTTTTAAAAGCTAATAGTCTCTTTACTTCTCTTGCTAATTAAAAGCAAGCCGGCAAAGGTAAGTAATCCGTTGATAAGGATTAACTCGGTATCGAAAATATATCCGTTTAGCAATAGCTTCGAATTGGCATTAAGCGCATAACAGGCTGCAGGAGCTACCAAACAGACTATTGGCACCAATTTGTCTCTCACAGTTCGTTTTTTAAGTAGGAGCCCAAAGGCATACAAGCCCAACAGCGGCCCATAGGTATAGGATGCTACCGTAAAAATGGCACTAACCACGGCCGCATTGTTAATGGCATTGAAAAGCAATATGACTAGAAATAGTGCAATTGAAAATCCAATATGTACCCAATGACGAGGATTAATGCCTCCAAGCTTCTTTTCTACTTTGTCTAATCCCAAGAAATCAACGCAAAAAGAAGTAGTAAGGGCCGTTAAGGCCGAATCGGTGGTGGCAAAGGTAGCGGCGGTTAAGCCCAGCATAAAAATAATAGCCGGTAATACCGCTAAATGATTCAACGCTATCTCCGGGAAAAGAAAATCGGTACGCACATTACCCAATGCATCGGTAGGTATAGCAATTCCATTTTTAGTGGCATAAATGTACAGTAAGGCGCCCACACTTAAAAAGAATAGATTAATTACCACAAAAATGCCCGTAAA
>CANGZX010000051.1 GCA_947458775.1 Sphingobacteriaceae bacterium
AAAGATCTAATTTCTCGGCATATTTAGGAGCAATGGCTACATAATTATCCCAAGTTACTTTAGATACCGGATCTGGTAATTCTTGCAACCATGGGTTATTGGCAACTTGACCATCGCCTACCGCTACATTTTGGTATAGCTGAATTTCTACTTGGTTGCTACCTGCAGCTAGCTTAGCGCTTTCTGCAACAATGGTGTTTGCAACGGCCGTAACATCTAAATTAAACGATACTGGAGTAGCACTTGCTGAGCCAGTACTTACAAAACCTACTTGCAATACATCATCCCAAGATTTGCCACTGCTAGCCAATACTGTTTTTTCCCAATTGTTACGTACATATTGGTAGTATTCAGTAACCGCACTTCCCGACCAGTTTAATAAACTTTCTTCGGCCATACGGGTATTGTAAACCGGATTAATGGTTGGCTGAACCAAGGTATAATAACCCGCTACCGGATTGCTATCGCCCCATGATTCTAAATAATGATTGGCCGGTGCAATTACCGTACATAAGCTGGCAGTTTCTTCGGCACGATCGGCAAAAGAAACTCGTAAGCCCACTTTAGTTAAGGCATCGGTAAATTCTTTGGTATTTACGTAGCTATAAGCCGGGTTGCTATTCAAAAATAATACCGCACCTACTTCGCCACGTTTCATCTCATTAATAAATGCTACAAACTCGGCGTCGTTTCCGGCAAATTGGTTCGAAGCATTATTCAAGTTGATGGTACTACCATAACTACCCAACAAGGCATTAATGGCATTTACTATAATTTGGCTAGATACGTCGTTAGAACCACAAACTACTAAGGCTTTACCTTTAGCGTTTGCCAATTCTCTAGCTGCTAATTGAATGGCTTTATCTGCTTTCGGGTTATTGGCTAATTTTTTAGCAACAACTTTACCGCCCAAAGCTTGGTATAAGTTTAATAGTGCAATGCCTTCTTCAGATGGTTTAATAGCAATACGAGCATCGGCGTTGGTACCGGTTAAGCTCATGCCTGTTTCAAACTGAATGTGGCGTGACATTTTTTTGTTTTTCAACGATGCTGCACCACGGTTTGCTGAATACTGACGAGTAAATTCTACCGGCGAAATCCACGTTCCTAAGAAATCGGCACCGAAACTTACAATTACATCTGCTTTATCAAATTGATATTGCGGTAAAACTGCTTTGCCAAAACTGTTTTGGTTGGCCTGAATAATACCGGTATACGATACGGCATCAACCTGAACTAATTTTGCAGTTGGATTGGCTGCTATAAACTCGGCAATTACTGCTTTAGTTGAAGGGCTATTTACCGTTGAGCTAACCAAACGAATTTTTTTGCCACTGGCTTTCACCTTAGACAATTCGCCTTTTACAAAACTATCAACCTGAGTCCAACTAGTTTCGCGACCGTTTAATACTGGTGCTTGCAAACGAGAAACATCGTATAAATCCAATACAGATGCTTGGGCTTGGGCATTTAAGCGACCACCACTAAGCAAACAAGCAGGGTTACCCTCCACTTTAATTGGTCTACCTTCGCGGGTTTTCACTAAAATACTGTGGCCATTATAGCTCGATGCATAATAGTTAGGAATTCCGGGAACAATTTCTTCTGGTTTTACCAAGTAAGGAATTGCTTTGTGAACAGGGGCTGTCTGACATGCGGCTAGCGTAACTGCACCTACCCCAAAGCCCAATGCTTTTAAGAAATCTCTACGAGGCGTAACGGTACTTAAACCAGCTTCGTTTAACACTTCTTCAATTGGCAATGACTCAGCGAATTCGTTTTTACTGTGTTCAACAAATTCGGGGGTTTGCTTTAGTTCTTCTAAACCTTTCCAGTATTTTTTATTGCTTTCCATTTAAGCTATATAACTCTATTGAAATTCTACTATTAATAATGGCACTTGCCACACTCTAAACCACCTAACACGGCTGCAGTAATTTTACCACCTTTTTTCAATTGCTCGTGAGCTGCAATCAACTTATCGTAATAGGCATTGCCTTTACTGTTCACTTCAGTTGCTTTGTGGCAATTGATACACCATTTCATGGTTAGTGGAGCATATTGGTATACTTCATCCATATTTTGAATGGGACCGTGGCATTTTTGACATTGAATACCAGCTACAGAAACGTGTTGAGAGTGGTTAAAGTAAGCCAAATCGGGTAAATTGTGAATACGGATCCATTCAACCGGTTTTTGATTAGAACCATATACTTTAGTATCTGGGTTGTAATCTAATGCGGTATAAATTTTAGCAATTTCCGGAGAAATTTCGCCGTTATATTTTTCTCTTGCTTGCACGTAGTTATGGCAATTCATACATACGTTTAATGAAGGAATAGAGGCGTTTTTAGATTTAAAAGCTCCACTATGACAGTATTGGCAACTAATTTGGTTTGCCCCGGCGTGTAATTGATGCGAAAACTTAATAGGTTGCACTGGTTGGTAGCCTGTATGCACACCTGTATTCCACATACCCATCCAAGCAGCAGTACTTAAGCCGCCTAACACAAATAGCACCACAAAAAATACAATCTTTTTATTTTTACCTAATTTTTTAAGTTGGGCTAGGCGGTTTTTAGGGATTTTAACTTCTTCTTCTACTTTAATGCCTTGTTTCTTTAAAGACAAGGATTCCAATGTAGAATTTACACGGTTTAATACTAAAATCACCAAGAAGGCGACTATAATTAAAACCACAATACCACCAATCATTAAACTACTAACCTCTTCGTTCTGAGAAGCTCCGGCAGTAGCAGTACCTGCAGCTGGTGCCGCGGGCTTGTCTCCTTCTTCTTTGATATAAGTTAAAATGCTTTTAACATCGTTATCACTTAGCTCCGGGAAAGCCGTCATAGCCGATTGATTGTACTCCTTATACAATTTCACTGCATAGGCATCGCCAGAGGCAATTACAGCTTGAGAATTTTTTATCCACGGAATCAGCCAAGCTTCGTCTCTTCGTTCGAGGATTCCCTTAAGTGCCGGACCAATTACTTTTTGGTTGAGTGCATGGCACGAGGTACATTTTTGTTTGAATAGTACGGCTCCTTCTGCTGCACTCTGTGCAGAAGCAACATTACTGCTTATTAAGCTTAATGAAACTATAAGGATGAAAGACCGTAAAACATTGCAAAAAATGAATGAGATGCTTCTCATATTGAGTATGTTATGCTTTAAATTATTGAATTCTATTGTATAAAAATAGCAAACGAAAAAAGAGGAAAAACCCTATTTTCGATCTGCAAAAGTATGATTTATTCAAACAAGGCTTACAATAAGATGAGGATAAAAAAACAATTTATAATCATTCTAAATAAGAAGCTCCGTATAATTAAAAATTCATAGATTTTATTGCTTCAAAATCCACGCAAAAATTAATGGCGCAACAATGGTCGCATCGCTTTCTACAATAAATTTAGGCGTGTGAATGTCTAATTTACCCCAAGTAATTTTTTCGTTGGGTACGGCACCAGAGTACGAGCCATACGAAGTTGTAGAATCGGAAATTTGACAGAAATAACTCCAAAAAGGAATGTTCTCCATTTCCATATCTTGATACAACATAGGCACTACGCAAATAGGAAAATCACCGGCAATACCGCCGCCGATTTGAAAGAAGCCTACGCCTTTCCCATCGGAATTTTTCACATACCAATCTGCTAACCAGGCCATGTACTCAATACCACTTTTCATGGTACTGGCTTGTAGCTGGTTTTTAATTACGTATGAAGCAAAAATATTCCCCATGGTAGAGTCTTCCCAACCGGGTACCACAAGTGGAATATTTTTTTGAGCGGCAGCCAACATCCAGCTATTTTTAGGATCTATTTCGTAATACTGCTCCAAATCGCCACTTAACAGCATTTGGTACATATACTCGTGCGGAAAATAGCGTTCGCCTTTATCTTCGGCATCTTTCCATACTTGGTGAATGTGTTTTTGTAACCTACGGAAAGCTTCTTCTTCCGGAATACAGGTATCGGTTACGCGGTTGTAATGGTTTTCTAATAAATCCCATTCGTCTTGCGGACTTAAATCGCGGTAGTGCGGCACTCGTTTATAATGAGAGTGTGCTACCAGGTTCATGATGTCTTCTTCTAGGTTGGCTCCGGTACACGAAATAATGGCCACTTTATCTTGACGAATCATTTCGGCCAGCGAAATACCCAACTCGGCAGTACTCATGGCGCCTGCTAGGGTAATCATCATTTTGCCACCCTCGGCTAAATGGGTTTCGTAGCCTTTAGCGGCATCCATTAAAGCTGCAGCATTAAAATGCAGGTAATTTTTTTCAATAAACTGAGAAATAGGTCCTCTGGTAGTACTCATGCGTTCAAATTTTGGCCAAAAATAACAATATTAAGTGGGTATAGAAAAGGATTATTGGCTTAAAATCGGATTTTAAAATCTTCTTTGGCTTGGCCTTCTCTAAAGTAAACCAAACCCACATAAAAAAGGTCGATGGTCACCGAAACTGCCGAATGAGCTTGTATTCTTTTCCATTGATTTTTTTGCTCGGTGCTATCGTAAATGCCCAGAACGATGAGCAAGGTATCGGGCTTGGCTTGTGCTAACATATCGGCGTGTGCAGTTGGGGTATCTACAACATACAAAGTGGTAAAATCACCTGAAGGAGCATGTGCTTGCAATACCCTGCCTAGCATAGCTTGCACCTTAGGGTCTAGCTTTTGCATACTTTCGGGCAAAGAAATCTCTTGGATAGATTGCGTGCCGTAAATTACCTCATCTACCAATTGGTACACAAAGGGCGAATGTACGCCATGCCGAGAATTGGCACTTAGCCAATGCCACATGTAATGGAGCCTTTTTCTGAAAAAATTCACATGCAAAAATACGCAATGCTTTGGCTTCGCTAAAAAAATGTGTATTTTCATAGGAATGAATGCCAAAGAAATTGAATCACTTATTAAACTGCTCGACGACCCGGATACCGAAATTTCTAGTCACGTTACCGAAAAAATTAAGGAATACGGGCCAGAAGTTATTGCGTACTTAGAAAAGGCTTGGGAGGAATCGTTAGATGCACAGCTACAAGAACGCATCGAGAACTTAGTTCATCAACTACAATTTGAGCAAGTAAAAACCGATTTGCAGTTGTGGGCACTTAGCGGCAGTTTCGATCTATTGCAAGGCATTCTCATCATTAACCGCTACCAATACCCCGATTTAGATGAGCAAAAAATCATCATTCAATTAGAAGATATTAAACGGGAAGTGTGGATGCAACTCATTTACGACATGAGTGCGCTAGAAAAAGTAAAACTACTCAACCACGTATTTTACACCGTTTTTGGCTTTAGCGGCAATACCAAAAACCACCACGATCCTCAAAACTCCTATTTAAGCCACGTATTGGAGAGTAAAAAAGGAAATCAGATTTCACTTTCTATTATTTACGCCACCATTGCGCAAAGGCTAGACATCCCGGTATATGGCATTAACCTGCCCCAGCATTTTATTTTAGGCTATGTAGATAAGGCCCAAGAATACGATGTAGATGGAGGAGTTTTATTTTACATTAACCCCTTTAACAAAGGTTTTGTGTTTTACAAACGAGATGTAAATGCTTTTTTACAGCAGCTAAAGCTATCGCCAAGCGCACAATTTTACGAACCCTGTAGCAATACCGATATGGCTATTCGGGTGCTGCGTAACCTGATAAGTGCGTACGAGAAATTAGGGCAAACTGAAAAAGTTGCAGAAATAGAAGAATTGTTAGCTGTATTGATCTAAAACTCCATCAAATAAGCCTTCAAAAAGTCGTTTAAATCGCCATCTAATACCGCCTGAGCATTGGAAGTTTCGAAATTGGTACGCAAATCTTTTACCAATTTATACGGATGCAATACGTAATTGCGTATTTGCGATCCCCACTCAATTTTCTTTTTATTGCCCTCAATAGCCGCTGTGGTTTCCATGCGCTTGCGCAATTCAATTTCGTATA
>CANGZX010000052.1 GCA_947458775.1 Sphingobacteriaceae bacterium
AACCTGCCCTACCAATCGTTCGATTACATCATCCACTTTTTACGTGAGGCAGCCATAGACCCTAAAGTAAAAGAGATAAAAATTACGCTCTACCGCTTGGCAGAAAACTCAAGCATTATTAATGCACTCATAAACGCCGCAAAAAATGGCAAAAAAGTACACTGTTTCTTAGAGTTAAAGGCCCGATTTGATGAAGAAGCCAATATTTATTGGACCGATAAGCTAAGAGACGGAGGTGTAAACGTAGATTTTGGTATTTGGGATTTTAAAGTACACTCCAAAATTTGCTTGGTTACCCGATTAGAAAAACGAAAAAAAGTATACTACGCAAACCTTTCTACCGGTAACTTTAACGAAAAAACTGCGAAATTATACTGCGACCATAGCTTATTTACGGCAAACCAACTTATAACCAATGAAGTACAACGTGTATTTACTGGCTTGCTTAAAAAAACATTTTATAAAGACTACAAACAGCTTATTGTATCCCCGCTAGAAAGTAGAAAAAAACTATTCCATTTAATTGATTCGGAAATAACACATGCCAAAAAAGGCAAAGAGGCCTATATAATTCTTAAAATGAATAGCCTAACCGACCATAAAATAATTGAAAAACTATACCAAGCCAGCCAAGCAGGCGTTAAAATTGAGTTAATTATTAGAGGCATGTGCTCTTTACTACCAGGCATAAAAGGTTATAGCGAAAATATCAACATCATAAGTATAATAGATAGATACCTAGAACACGCTCGTGTATGGATTTTTGGTAATAAAGGAGACGAAAAAATATACCTCAGTTCTGCCGATTTAATGACCCGTAATTTAGATCATAGACTAGAAGTAGGTTTCCCTATTCTAGATCCATACATCAAACTACAAATACGAGATATCATTGATTTGCAATTAAGAGACAATACCAAAGCAAGGATCATTCAACCAAATGGCTTATCGCCACGTAAAAAGCCAAAGAAAAATAATATCTTTCGGGCACAAACCGATACCTATACCTATTTAAAAAATCTATAATTGAGATACGCCGCCATAGATATTGGCTCTAACGCCATACGATTATTAATTGCAGACATACTACCCAAAGGAAAGACCCACACCTTTAAAAAAAATACGCTTTTACGCATTCCACTACGCTTAGGCGAAGATGCCTTTATGCATCAACGCATTTCTGAAGAAAAAGCAGAGCAACTCATTAAAACCATTTTCTCCTTCGCCCTGCTTATGGATGTGTATCAGGTAGATGATTACATGGCTTGTGCAACATCGGCCATGCGTGAGGCCAAAAACGGACCAGAATTGGTTAAAAAAATCTTCAAAACCTGTAACATTAAAATTAACATTGTTGAAGGGCAAGAGGAAGCAAATATTATTTATGCTAGCCACATAGAACAAGTATTAGATCAAGATAAAAACTACCTATACATTGATGTAGGTGGAGGAAGTACCGAATTATCTGTTTTCTCGGCCACCAATTTAGTCGCATCCAAATCATTTGATATTGGCACCATTAGAATTCTGGATAAAAAAGTGAAGCCCGAAAATTGGGTCCATGCAAAAGAATGGTTGAAAAAAATTACTGCAAACCATCCGAATTTAACAGCCATTGGCACCGGTGGAAACATCAACAAAATATACCGTTTGGCCAATTTGAAAGAGGGTGAAAGCCTATCAACCAAAAAATTTAATCAGGTAAGCAAACAATTGCAAGCCCTAACCTTAGAGCAACGCATTGTTGAATTAGGCCTAAAGCCCGACCGTGCAGATGTTATTGTACCGGCCTGTGAAATTTATGCCAACTTGTTTAAATGGGGCAATGTAAAAGAAACCATTGTGCCAAGTGTGGGCTTAGTTGATGGAATTATTCAATTACTTATTGAGAAAAATTTAGGCAATTAATACCTAATACCTGCTTTTTTAAATAAGAAGTGGATGAGCCAAATCGGCCCAATTAATAAAAACTTCAAATCATCAAAAAAAGAAGGCTTTTTACCTTCAATTTTATGACCAATAAATTGGCCAGCCCAAGCCGCAACAAAAATAATCAAACAGCTTTGCCACATAGCTGGGCCTCCTATTTGCTCCCATTTTTCTAGGGCAATAATTCCGCCCGAAAAAATAAACATGAGCAACAGCATGACATACGATAATACCGGAGATAAGCGGTAGTAGTAATAAATAGAAAAGGCAATAAAAAACGAAGCCCAATTTATATAGCCTTGGTATTGGCCCAAAAAACCCAATGTTGGGAACGGAATTGACCAAATGAGTCCAAAAAGACTGAATACTATAGCGGGCACACAAATCCAATGAATGGTTTTGTTGGTATGATTTTGGTGGCTTTCTGCGTATTTTTCAAAATACACATCTACCGGGCGAAGGGTTTGTTTTGTAGCCATATGATCTATTTAGCAAAAGCAACCGAACGTGTTTCACGAATAACGGTTACTTTAATTTGTCCAGGATAAGTCATTTCAGTTTGAATACGGTTCGAAATATCGGCAGCCAATACCTCTGCTTCGGCATCCGTAACACGTTCGCTTTCTACCACTACCCGTAATTCTCTACCAGCTTGTATCGCAAAGGTTTTTTCTACACCAGGATACGATAAAGCCAAAGATTCTAGTTCTTTTAAACGCTTAATGTAGCTTTCCACTACCTCACGGCGGGCACCCGGACGGGCACCGGAAATGGCATCACAAGCCTGAATAATGGGCGAAATCATCGAAGTCATTTCTATCTCGTCGTGGTGAGCACCAATGGCGTTACACACTTCCGGATGTTCTTTATACTTCTCGGCCAATTGCATGCCTAAAAGTGCGTGTGGCAATTCGGGGTTATCATCGGGCACTTTACCAATATCGTGGAGCAAGCCCGCACGTTTAGCTAATTTTACGTTTAAGCCCAATTCGGCAGCCATGGTGGCACAAAAATTAGCTACCTCACGTGAGTGTTGCAGTAAGTTTTGTCCGTACGATGAACGGTAACGCATACGACCCACCATACGAATTAATTCGGGGTGTAAACCATGAATACCCAAATCGATAACCGTACGCTCTCCAATTTCCACAATTTCGTCTTCAATTTGTTTTTTGGTTTTGGCCACCACTTCTTCAATACGAGCCGGGTGAATACGGCCATCGGTTACCAAACGGTGTAAAGCCAAACGGGCAATTTCTCTACGCACCGGATCAAAGCCCGATAAAATGATTGCCTCCGGGGTATCGTCTACAATAATTTCAATACCGGTAGCCGCTTCGAGGGCTCTAATATTACGGCCTTCGCGACCAATAACTCTACCTTTCACTTCATCACTTTCAATGTTGAATATAGATACCGTATTTTCGATGGCACTCTCGGTAGCGGTACGCTGAATGGTTTGAATAACCACCTTTTTAGCTTCTTTAGAGGCCGTTAGCTTGGCTTCGTCCACAATGTCTTTAATTTGCATCATGGCTTGCGTACGGGCCTCTTCTTTAAGCGCTTCTACCATTTGATTTTTAGCTTCCTCGGCCGATAAATTGGCTAAGGTTTCCAATTGGCTTACCTGTTGTGCTTTTACCAAATCAAGTTCTTCTTGCTTTTTACGAGTCAATTCGGTTTGTTTATCAAAGTTTTGGCGGCTTTGATCTAAATCTTGCTCTTTGCGGCTTAAATGCTCTAGCTTTTGGTTTAGCGATTGCTCTTTCTGGCGCAAGCTATTTTCCCGTTGGTTGGCTTGGTTGTTTTTTTCATTAATTTCTTGCTCGTGTTCCGATTTCATTTGCAAGAACTTCTCTTTAGCCTCTAATAATTTATTTTTTCGTAAGATTTCCGCATTTTCTTCGGCATCTCTCAAAATTTTCTTGGCTTTTGCCTGAGCGGCAACTTCTTCACTTTGGTAAAAACGTTTCAACATAAACCTGCCGGTACCTAGGCCCAACAGTAAACTTCCTACCACATATGCTATTATTTCCATTTCGTTTATAAATAAAAAACCGTTAACAATTCTTAAGTGCAGGCATGTCTAGTTGTTGCTTGCTCGAAGCAACAAAAAGCTAGCTAGTGAAACCTAAAAACCCTAACGGCTTATATAAAACTCAATGTTTAAAAAACGTATTACTTCGTTGCGAAGAATTCCGTAAGCAATTGATCGAGCTGAAAAACCTTTTCAGCCACTTCATTATCGGTAGTTCCTGCTTTGCTCTCGGCCTTTAATGTAGCCGTGGCAAAATGCAGTACACTCATCGATAACAGATCTTGTTTATCACGAACCGAATAGGCATCCTGATATTCTTTGATCCTGTCGTTGATCAATTTTGCTGCCCTACGTATCACTTCCTCCTCTTCCTGATTCACCTTTAAAGGGTAAATCCGGTCAGCAATATTTATTTTTATGGAGATTTCTCCCATCTTGAGCTTGTTTCACTTTGTATTACTTCTTCAGCAATACAATACACTTATCTATTTCGCGTACAAATTCGCTAATTTTTTGCTTGATGTCAAGACTTTTTTCACTATCGCCTTCTAATGAGCGTGCTAACTTTAAAGCTCGTACCCGTTCTTCGAGCTCTATAGTGAGTTTTTTGCTTGTTTCAACAGCCACTTCGAGGCTTTGATTTTCTAAGCGTAACGTATCATTTTCTTCTTGCAAGGCAGCACACAACTCTACTAATCGAGCTGTTTTATCTAAAACTTGTGTTAATTGATTGGCTACTCTTGACATAAATTTTCTAAAATAGATTAAGTGCGAACTGTTGCACCCACTTCTTTCTCTAAATTTAAGATTAATTTCTGCATAATTGCATCAATCTGCTTGTCGTTCAATGTTTTCTCTTCGTCTTGTAACACAAAACTCAAGGCGTATGATTTTTTATCGGCTGGCAATTTATCGCCTTGGTACACATCAAAAACACTCACTTCTTTTAACAAGCTGCGTTCAGTTTTTAGGCTGATGTTTTTCAAGGTCTCAAAACTCACATTCCGATCAATCAGCAAAGATAAATCTCGTTTAACCGCCGGAAACTTAGCCACCTCCTGATACGTAATTTTATGATTTTTAAGCGATTTTAGCACTGCATCCCAATCAATTTCGGCATAAAATACCTCCGAACTCACATCGAGTTGTTTCAAGTACTTGGCCGATACGGCACCAAAATCAACCAACGATTTTTCACCACGACCGTATGACAAACCATAGGCCAAGGTTGTTAATTCGCTTTCTTTAGTTTGTAAATTCTGAATTCCTAATTTCGCGAACAAAGTATCCACTACCACTTTAATGTGGTAAAAAGAAGATTCTTTAGCCGCTTGGTTCCAACCCGCCAGTTGACTTTTTCCGGTAATAAAAATAGCCAAACGTTGCTGTTCTTGGTAGCCGCCTTCTTTTTTCAAGAAATAGGTTTTGCCAAATTCGTAACATTTCAAATCGGCATTTTTACGATTTTGGTTGTAAACAATGGCCTCTAATCCCGAAAACAAAAGGGTTTGGCGCATGGTATTTAAATCGCTGCTCAGCGGATTTAAAAGCGTTACGGCTCTATCTGCATCCAAAGTATACTTTCCGCTCGTTAGAGAGTTCGATAAGCACTCGAAATAGCCATTGGCACTTAACCAATCTGCCACTTGGTGTTGCACCGCTTCTCTATCGGGTTTAGCCGAATAATTTAACGAAGCCCGTACTTGGTTCGGAATTTCTACTTGGTTATAGCCAACCATGCGTAAAATTTCTTCAATAATATCTACCTCACGGGTTACATCTACACGATAAGCGGGCACCTTTAAGTTTAAACCCTCGGCCGTTTCGGCTACAATTTCTATTTGCAAGCCACTAATAATGGCTTTTACTGTTGCTGGCTCAATGGTTTTACCAATTAATCGGTTTACATGTTGGTAGCTAACAGCTACCTCGAATGGTTTTATTGGGGTTGGATAAAAATCGGCAATAGACGATGAGATTTGCCCG
>CANGZX010000053.1 GCA_947458775.1 Sphingobacteriaceae bacterium
GAAGAAATTCTGATTAAAAACACCGGTTCATTTACGCAACCGGAAAAACCAAAAGAAGTAATTGTAAAAGCAGACGAAAGTAAGGGAGTTAAAATAGTTGGTAAAATTGATTTAGATGATTTAAAGCCAAAAGCTAAAGCCGAAGAAAAAGCACCAGTAGAAACCCCTATAATAGAAAAAAAAGCGGTAGAGCCGGTTGTAGAAACACCTGCAACTTCTTCTGAAACTTCAATTGATGAGGTGGTAAGAGCCCGTGCGGGCAGATTAAGCGGACCAAACGTAGTAGGTAAAATTGATTTACCACAAGCACGTAATGCAAACCCCGTAGCTTCATCTAATGCCGCTGCCGACCAAAAGCGTAAGCGTAAGCGGACGGCTTTTACCCCAGGGCAACCGGGGGGAGGAGCGGCTGGCGCTAATACCAATCGCCCGGCACCAGGTAGTCGTCCGGCACCAGGGGGACGCCCAGATTTTAGAAATAATAGGCCTAATAATACGCCCTCTGCTCCAAAAGGAGAGCCTACAGAAAAGGAAATACAAGATCAAATTAAGGCAACACTTGCCCGTTTAAGCGGAGCAGGTAAATCCGGGAAATTTGCTCAACGTGCTAAATTACGCCGTCAAAAACGCGATGATGTAGCCCTATCTGCCGAAGAGGCAGCCATGGAAAAAGAACTGCAATCTAAAGTTTTAAAGGTTACCGAGTTTGTTACCGCAAACGAGTTGGCCAATATGATGGATGTGCCCGTAACCCAAATCATTTCTACCTGTATGACTTTGGGCTTATTCGTATCTATTAACCAACGTTTAGATGCCGAAACCTTAAGCATTGTAGCCGATGAATTTGGTTTTGAAGTAGAATTTGTAAAACCAGAAGACGAAGAAAACTCTACACTGGAGGAAATAGATACTCCAGAAGAATTAAAAGATCGAGCTCCCATTGTTACTGTAATGGGTCACGTAGATCATGGTAAAACCTCCCTGCTCGATTTTGTACGCAAAACCAACGTTATTGCTGGTGAAGCCGGGGGTATTACCCAACACATTGGAGCCTACGAAGTAACCTTAGAAAACGAACGTAAAATTACTTTCTTGGATACACCGGGTCACGAAGCCTTTACGGCCATGCGTGCCCGTGGTGCCAAAGTAACCGATATTGCCATTATTGTAATTGCAGCTGATGATAGTGTGATGCCTCAAACCAAAGAAGCTATTAACCACGCTCAAGCTGCTGGTGTACCTATTGTATTTGCGTTTAGTAAAGTAGATAAACCGGGTGCCAACGCCGATAAAATTCGCGAACAATTATCAACCATGAATATTTTGGTAGAAGATTGGGGCGGTAAATATCAAAGTCAAGAAATTTCGGGTAAAACCGGCCTTGGTATTGATGCTTTATTAGAAAAAGTACTATTAGAAGCCGATTTATTAGAACTAAAAGCTAACGCCAACAAGCGGGCAACTGGAACTGTAATTGAGGCTGCTTTAGATAAAGGCCGTGGTATTGTAACTACAGTTTTAATACAAGCCGGAACACTAAAAGTGGGTGATCCTATTTTAGCAGGTTGCTACAGTGGCCGTGTAAAAGCCTTAACTAATGAGCGTGGGCAAAAAGTAGAACAAGCCGGACCAAGTACCCCAGTACAAGTATTGGGTATGCAAGGTGCGCCAACTGCAGGCGATAAGTTTAACTCGATGGAAAGCGAAGTAGAAGCCCGCGAAATTGCTACTAAACGTATGCAATTGCAACGTGAGCAAGGCTTACGCAGTCAGAAACACATCACCTTAGATGAGATTGGCCGTCGTTTAGCCATTGGTAACTTTAAAGAATTGAACATCATTGTTAAAGGTGATGTGGATGGTTCTATTGAAGCCTTATCCGACTCCTTATTAAAATTATCTACCGAAGAAATTCAAGTAAACATCATCCACAAATCGGTGGGTCAAATCTCCGAATCGGATGTATTGTTGGCTTCGGCTTCCGATGCCATTATTATCGGTTTCCAAGTACGTCCATCGCAAGGTGCCCGTAAATTGGCCGAACAAGAGCAAATAGACATCCGTTTATATTCTATTATTTACGATGCCATTAACGAGGTAAAAGCCGCCATGGAAGGCATGCTTGCACCTGAGTTTGAAGAAAAAATTACGGCGAATGTTGAAATACGTGAGGTATTCAAAATCAGTAAAGTAGGAACTATCGCCGGCTGTATGGTATTGGATGGTAAAATCAATCGTAATTCGAAAGTGCGTATTATCCGCGAAGGTGTGGTTATTTATGCCGGTGAATTGGCTTCCCTAAAACGCTTTAAAGAAGATGTGAAAGAGGTGGCTACCAATTACGAGTGTGGCTTAAACATCCAAAACTTTAACAACATTGAAGTTGGCGATATTGTAGAAGCCTACGAACAAGTGGAAGTGAAACGGAAACTTTAATTTTCTAAGAACAATTTTTCTAGCTGCGTAACCGAAGCATCCCAATTAAAATGGGTAGAAATAAAGTCGTTTCCATTTTTAGCTAAGGTGTTTTTTAGCTCTGGATTGCTTAGCACCTCAAACAAGCGTTCTTCCATCATTTTTTCATCAGCCGGAGAAACCATTAAGGCTGTTTTGCCATCCATCGCATAATCTGCATGACCGCCAATATTGGTGCAAACTACCGCACAGCCACAAGCCATGGCTTCGGCAGGCGGTAATGCCCAACCCTCTATTAAACTAGGCGAAAAAAATACGCTTGCTTCATTATATAATTCGGGTAAATTGGCAGGGTTTCGATGGAAGTCTATCCAATCTTCCAAATTTGCGGGCTTAGAAAAAGTGCTAAAAAGAATAATCTCTAAATCGGTTAAGCGCTGTTTTAGTTTTCTAAATACATTTAAAGCAGTTGCAGAGCCCTTTAAAGCAAGTTCAGAATACAACATGATTATTTTAGGGGCTACCCTGCTAGCTATAGGCCTAGTAATATGAAAAATTTGGGTATCTATGGCATTATTCAATATAATAGGCATAATTCCCGAATGGGCGTAAACCGCTTCTTTTAAATAATTGGCAATTACCAAGTGAGTAATAGGCAGCTTAAAAGAATCGTATACCTCTTGTTCAAAGCCTGTCCATACTTCTAAGCTCTGAATTAGGTTAAATTTTTTCCCTTTCTCCGGCGATAAAGTAGCCACCCTATACGCCAATTCCCACCAAGTTGAAAAAACAACATCGGCATTGGGTAAATAATCGTCTGTAATATCTGGAACTACATGCAGCTTAACCGAAGCGTGAAATTTAAACCAACTTTTTGAGAATTTATTTCGCAAAAAACTCAATGCCCACTTAAACCATACTGGCGATTTCATAGGGCGAAATGGCTTGGCTACACTATGGTACACATGTACCTCGTGCCCACATTCGGCCAAGCGATTGGCATACTCGTACATAATCTTAGTGCCACCGCCAGCTTTGGTAGTGAGGCCCGGTAATAGTACATGTATGCGTAGTTTTTTCACAGTTTTTAAAGCTATTTTCTAAAAGTGTCCCGTAATTAGGTATTTAAGAATAATCTTACGATACCTTGGATATAAAAAATTACTCAGGCTAAAATGTAAATATTTTTTTGCTTGCTCTGGATATGCTTTTCCCAAATCGCTTAAAGCCTGTAACTCAAAATTACGTTTCATTTTACGGTATATGGTTCCTTTATGTTTCCATTTATCCAAAATCTGAAACCTAGCTTCGGCCATGTCGACTAACCGAGAGGAGGTATTGGTACCATGCTGGCGGTAATAGGCCGTTACTATATTAACAAAGCCAACGGGGTATTTATCTGCTATGCGGAGCCACATGTCTAAATCTTCAATAAGTAGTGCGGTGTCAAAAAGACCCACCGAATCATAAACTTCTCTTTTAACCATTGCAGTAAGTGCAGGCACAAAAGATTTACCGAGGGCTATTTCTTTAAATCCGTATTTTCTGGTAAACAATTTTGGATTTAATTCTCCGGTTATGGCCGAGTGTTCATCTATAAATACTGCTTTGGTACAACACATTCCAAAATCGGGGTGCTGTTCCATAAATTCTACTTGCAGCTTAATTTTATCTATATGCCATACATCATCAGAAGCAATAATGGCTATATATTTTCCACTAGCATATTGGCTAATGGCTTTATTGAGCGTAGCCGAAAGGCCCATATTTTGTTGATGCTCAAAAATGAAGGGATTAGTTTTTTGTAGGTTACGAATAATGGCTACACTTTTATCTTTAGAGCCATCATCTATAACAATAAGCTGTAAATTTGGATAGCTTTGATTGAGCACACTAAGAATGCACTCGGCCACAAATGCCTCGTGGTTATAGCAGGGTACAATTACACTTACGAGCGGTTGACCATTTGGTGTTACACTAGTAGCCATTAACTATGTTAATTATTTTCTGCACTTCAGCATCTATTAATACCGGACTTATTGGCAAGCTGAGTATTTGTTCGTGAATTTTTTCAGTAAGGGGAAAACTCAATTTATTAAGTTCTGAATAGGCTTTTTGTTTATGAGGAGGAATGGGGTAATGAATAACCGTTTGTATACCTTTTTCGGTTAAATAAGATTGAAAAGTTGCTCTATTGTCTACTTGAATTACAAATAAATGCCATACATGTTGCTCTTGTTGCTCTATATACGGGAGTTGTATTTTAGGGTTTTTTATACCATTCAAAAAGGCGTTTGCAATCGCCCGTCTTCGTTCTATTTCTACATCTAAATGCCTCAATTTCACACTCAACAAGGCTGCTTGCAATTCATCTAAGCGGCTGTTAATGCCCTTAAAGGTATTATGGTATTTTACTTCGGAGCCGTAATTTCCTAGGCTACGTACCATGGTGGCCAATGCTGCATCGTTGGTGGTAACGGCACCGGCATCGCCAAGGGCGCCTAAATTTTTTCCGGGATAAAAACTAAATCCGGCGGCATGGCCCCAATTACCCGCTTTTTTGCCCCCTATACTTGCTCCATGCGCTTGTGCAGCATCTTCCACCACTAGTAAGTGGTGTTTTTTGGCAAAGGTGATAATAGCCGGCATATCGGCCAACTGACCATATAAATGTACCGCCAAAATTGCTTTAGTTTTTGGGTTAAGATGTTGCTCTAGCAAACCGGCATCTAAATTATAGCTGTGTTCGTTGGGTTCTATTAATACTGGAACCAAATTATTGGCAGAAATGGCTAAAATACTGGCTATATAGGTGTTTGCTGGAACCAATACTTCATCGCCATCGTGCAGTTGGCCCAATTCTTTGTAGGCTCTAAAAATCAGAATAAGCGCATCTAGCCCATTGGCAACGCCAACACAATGCTTTACGCCACAATAGCTTGCAAACTTTTGCTCAAAAGCACCTACTTCTGTTCCGGAAATGTACCAACCCGAATTTATTACCCGAGAACAAGCCTCCTCTAGTTCGGCTTTATACTGATGATTTATTGCCTGTAAGTCTAAAAATTTAATCATAGCATTCGGGTTTGCCCTGAACAAGGACATATTGTTTATTGGTTTCTTTATCTTTTAGATCTAGGCCAAGTACTTGGCATTGCTCGGTTACATAGCCCCTATGCACTACAGGGTTTCCGTACCATAATGTAAATGGAGGAATAGATTTGGTTACCACGCTGCCGGCACCAATCATACAATAGGCCCCCAATTCAATGCCACATAAAATAGTTGAATTGACAACAATAGAAGCTCCTTTGCCTACAATAGTGGTTAGTTCGTCACACTGGGTATTTTTTGATCTCGTAAACGTATCGTTCGTAAAACTCACATTGGGCCCCACAAAAACCCCATTTTCTAGTTGTATTCCATTCCAAAGTTGTACACCCGATTTCACGGTCACATTGTCGCCTATAACAACCCTATTTTCTATTAAACAATGAGAACATATATTACAATTTGCTC
>CANGZX010000054.1 GCA_947458775.1 Sphingobacteriaceae bacterium
TGGGGCCGTACACCCGAATTGCTTTCGCAATTTGCAGACTACCGCATAGCCGATTTTAAGCGTTTGCAACAAAGCATTGCTAAAAACGTAGTGAAGTATCTCAAACCGGGCAAACCCTTAATTTACATCACCTGTTCGGTGTTTAAGGAAGAGAATGAAGTCCAAGTGGATTATTTGGTGAAAGAGTTTGGCCTAAAACTAGAAAAGCAGGAACTGCTTGCCGGCTATGGTCATAAAGCGGATACGCTATTTGTGGCTAGGTTGGTGCAGGAGTTTTAGGTTAGTTGCTGCTTTTTTTTGTTATCCACCCTTTTTGCTTGATCAAAAAGGGTGAAAAAACCGACCGAAGGGAGCTCATGCGCTAAAGCGCATAAAGCAAGGTAGAACGATGCTTCTGCCCACAAGCCTTTACCTTGGTCCGCCGTTCTGTCGGGACGTGGCTTTTTTGCTAGTTATTTAACGGTTTGGCTATGCGCAGTGACCCTAATGGAATTGTGTATTGGATTTATTGTAAAACGTTCAAATAAAATGATTACTAATAAAATTAAACCACTAAAATTCAGCACTTATGCCTTTTTTATTGTTCTTGTTAAAGGAGTAGTTTAAACTAACAAAGATAAAATGAAGTTGAATAAAATTATATCCATTCGTTCCGTTTGCTCCACCTTCAAGCAGTCTGTAGCCAATGTTTCCTTGTAAATTTTTAGTGAAACTGTATCTTCCAGCTAGTGAAAAGTCGATTGCTCTTCCTTTACTTGCAGCTATACCTTCTCCAAAAAAATCAACACCCATGTTTTGAGATATATCCCAATTGGCTATTAGGTTGATAAGTGGAGCGAAACCAACACTAAAATTTTCACTTAAAAGTTCGCTATTCTTCAACGATACTCCTGCATCTCTAATTTTTGCAGACAAACCAATACCAAATTTAAAATTGTCTTTACTAATGATTCTATGATTATAGGTAAAGCGATAAGAATTAAACTTGTAAACAGCTTCTATTGGTAAGTTGGCTTTAAAGTTTTTTCCGTCAAATAGTATATCCCTGTCTATTGTTCCAGTTTCTACAATTTTTAAGGGAGCATAAAGAAATGAAAAGTGATTTTTTCCATTTGATAAATAACCAGCACGCAACCGCAAAAATGGACTTAATGGAGTCTTAAAATCATTTTTCAGAGAAAATAACGTTCCATTATTACCGTTGCGAATATCATTAATATCTGTAAAGAACGCTCCCGATTCAAGATTAACGAAAGTCTGAGCATTCGTAGACAAACTGGAATTCAAACAAATAAAAAGAATCCAATATCTTGACTGGAAAACAAGCTTAGAAATCAAGTGATGCATATTGAGTTCATATTTTTTTAAAGCGTGTTGTTTAATGTTTTCTACTGTATAACCTCAACATACCCCATTGAGTATATCTTTCTAAATTTAGCTGAATTACCTCAATAAATCAACCACCAAACAGAAAGGCGGAGACTCAAACTGTCAAAGTCACAAAACGCCCGCCCCCAAGAATAAAACATCCGCCCCCAAAATCAAAACCCCTATCCCCAAAAAAAAACACACCTTCCCAAGATTAAAAAGCCGAGGTCGGGTTTTTTAATGGTATACTTTCTTTTCTAATTCGGGAATAGAGTTTTCTTTTTGGGGATTGAATATTTATCTATCGGTAATGAAGTTTTCTTTATTGGTATTGGATATTCTTAAATGCGGAATGGAATTTTCTTTATTGGTATTGGATATTCTTAAATGGGGGATGGAGTTTCCTTTATTAGGGTTGGATATTTCTTGGATGGTGCTGAAGTTTCATCCTATGGTGTGGGGGTTTTCTTTCTAGTGTAGCTCTAAAATCTTCAGCACTTTCCCTTGAAAAGAAACAGTATCCCCAACCTTCGCATTCTTTAAAACTTGCCCAATAGGAGAAGCCAACGATATGGCGTAATAAGTTTGTTCAGCTAGCACCAATTTCCCAAAACCAATAGAAATAAAATACGTACCCTCATTCGTATAAATAAGGCTCCCGAGGCCTACCACACTATGCGCCACTAGCAAATCAAGCTGTAATAAATCCTGTTTGGCTAGTCGTGTTTTTTCAAGCTGCCGCCCATTGTTTTCCAATTCAATTTGCATCATGGCTCGGCCGGTTTCGTATTTATCGCCAGCACTACTTTTACTTTCGTTATCTCTCGATTCTTTAGCAGAAGCAATGGCTTGTTCCGTTTCAGCTATATTTTGCTCTAGATGCTGAATCAATTGTGCAACAAGTGCTGCTTTGATTGCTAGTGGGTCCATTTATAAACCTGTATTGCTTCTAAACAGTTTAATGGCAATGGCCAATAGAATAATACCAAAGGCTTTACGCAATACATTGAGGCCGGCTTTGCCAAATAGTTTTTCGAGGCGGAGGGTATTTTTAAGTACAATGTAAACAAAAATCATGTTGACAATGATACCCACAATGATGTTTTGGGTGGCGTATTCTGATTTTAACGAAAGGAGCGTAGTCATGGTTCCGGCTCCGGCAATTAAGGGAAAGGCTAGGGGCACAATACTTACGCTTTCGGGTACTTCTTCTTTAAAAAAACTAATGCCCAATACCATTTCCATGGCAATGATAAAAATAACCAAGGATCCGGCAATGGCGAAGGATTTTACATCTAAACCAATAACGTTTAATAAAGCTTCGCCCAAAAACAAAAAGGTAATCATGAGGCTAAGCGAAACCAAACTGGCTTTTTCCGATTGGATGTGGCCTGCTTTTTGGCGGAGTTGGATAACTATAGGAATGGCTCCTAAAATATCGATGATGGCAAACAAAATCATACTTACCGATAGTATTTCTTTGCTGTTGAAGTAGGTGTTCATGTGGTGTGGTGTTTGTACAAATATACGGTTCCTGCCAAACAAAAAAGGCCCCGATGTAATCGGGGCCTTTTTAAACGAATGATTTTAAATTATTTTTTACCGGCAGCTTCTTTGCGCACCAAACTGTGGTGACGGCTATATAAGAAGTATACTAAAATACCAAGTAGCATCCATAAGGCAGCTACTTTTAAGGTAGTAGGGTCTAGGGCAACAATCATACCGCCACAAACTAAAATACCCAAGATAGGTACTAATGGTACCAATGGTGTTTTAAACGGACGGTCGATGTTTGGACTTTTAACACGTAAAATCCAGATACCTGCACTTACCAATACGAAGGCCAATAGGGTACCAAATGAGGTTAAATCGCCAGCTACACTTCCCGGTACAAATCCGGCAAATAAACCTACCAATATAAATAGGATAATGTTTGATTTGTATGGCGTGCTAAATTTAGGGTGTAATTCTGAAAATACTTTTGGTAATAAGCCGTCTTTACTCATGGTATAAAATACACGAGATTGACCCATGAGCATCACCAAGATTACAGAAGAGAAACCAGCTAAGATGGCTACGGTTACGCCAGTGGCTAACCAGCTATACCCAGTCATGTAGGTAGAAATGGCATAAGCTACGGAAGCTTCTTTTCCTTTAGCAGGATCAGCAAATTCGCTCCAGTTGGTTACACCAGTTAATACATACGAGAATAGGATGTATAAAATGGTACAAATTACCAAGGATCCTAAAATACCAATGGGCATATCTTTTTTCGGATTTTTAGCTTCTTGTGCTGCGGTTGATACGGCATCGAAACCAATAAAGGCAAAAAACACAATGGCTGCACCCCCCAATACACCGCCCCAACCCCATTTAAAGAATCCTTCGTGACCAGGTGTTCCTTCTGGAATTAAATATGGTGTGTGGTTTTCTGGTTTAATAAACTGCCAGCCTACTACAATGAAAATTAATACAATGGCTACTTTTACAAATACAATAATGCCGTTTAAACTAGCAGATTCTTTAGTTCCTTTAATCAACACCAGGGTGATTAATAAAAGGATAACTAGGGCAGGTAAGTTTACTACACCCGATACTCCGTTTAAGGATTCGAATGGAGAGTGCGTCCATTCGTAGGGTATAACCCCGCCTAAGAGTTTATTGAGGTATTCGCTCCATGCAATGGAAACGGTTGCTGCGCCTAAGGCATATTCCATAATTAGGGCCCAGCCGATAATCCAGGCTACAACTTCGCCCATAGTGGTATACGCATAAGTGTATGCACTTCCCGCAATGGGAATCATGGCTGCAAATTCTGCGTAACAAAGGCCTGCAAAAGCACAACCAATAGCAGCTACCACGAATGAAAGAGTTACGCCAGCTCCTGCTGCTTCGCCTGCTGCTGCAGCGGTTCTAACAAATAATCCGGCACCAATAATGGCACCAATACCCAATGCAATTAGGTTCCAACTGCCTAGGGTACGTTTTAGAGAGCCTTCACCGGTATTGTTGGCTTCGGCTAATAAAGTGGTTAATGATTTTGTAAATTTCATGTTTGTTTTGATTTATACGTATTCCAAACCTAATTAATTTATTTGAAAAACAGAAAAGGGATTTCTGTAAAGAAATCCCTTTTCTGAAGATTAGTAAGATTTAGCGTCTTAAAGTATCGCTCTTGTTGATTATGGTATCTATTTTAGTGTTTCCTAAAGAATCTACTTCTTTAATCACTTTCATTTCTTTGCGTACTTCTACGGTAACGCTTTGTTTTGCTACACTAGCAATGTAAGGGGCAATTACCAAAGAAACGATAGACATCAATTTAATTAAGATGTTCATAGATGGGCCAGAGGTATCTTTAAATGGATCGCCAACGGTATCACCGGTAACCGAAGCTTTGTGCGCTTCTGATCCTTTATACACCATTTCTCCGTTTATTAGCACACCTTTTTCGAATGATTTTTTGGCATTATCCCAAGCACCACCTGCGTTTGATTGGAAAATACCCATCAATACACCCGATACGGTTACACCGGCTAATAAACCTCCTAATACTTCAGGTCCGAATACGAAACCAACGATAATTGGAGTAATTAAAGCAATAGCACCTGGCAACATCATCTCACGAAGTGAAGCTTTTGTTGAGATGGCTACACATTTTTCGTATTCTGGTTTTGCTTTGTATTCCATAATTCCTGGAATTTCACGGAACTGGCGACGAACTTCTTGAACCATATCCATAGCTGCTTTACCAACCGCTTGAATACATAATGCTGAAAAAATAAATGGAATCATGCCACCTACAAATAAACCTGCTAACACAGGAGCTTTGTAAATATCAATGGCATCAATTCCTGCAATACCCACGAAAGCTGCAAATAATGCTAAAGATGTTAAAGCGGCTGATGCAATCGCAAATCCTTTTCCGGTTGCTGCTGTAGTGTTACCTACGGCATCTAAATTATCTGTACGTTCACGAACTTCAGGTGGCAATTGACTCATTTCTGCAATACCACCAGCGTTATCGGCAATTGGTCCGAATGCATCAATAGCTAACTGCATGGCAGTGGTGGCCATCATACCGGCAGCCGCAATGGCCACACCGTATAATCCTGCAAAGTAATATGAACCCATGATACCTGCTGCTAATGTTAAAATGGGAATAACGGTTGATTTCATACCAACTGACAAACCACCAATAATATTAGTAGCGTGGCCGGTTGATGATTGTTGAATGATAGAGTTTACGGGAGCTTTGCCCATTGCGGTGTAATATTCGGTTACAATACTCATTACCGCACCAACCACTGTACCAACTACAATAGCTAAGAATACATTTAATTTAGAGAACTCATAACCACGTAAATTCATTGTATCTGGTAACATCCACATCACAATGAAGTACGAGGCAATAACGGTAATAATCATAGACGACCAGTTACCTAAGTTTAAGGCATCTTGTACATTCGACTGATCGTTTTTAATGCGTACAAAGCTAAAGCCGATAATGGAGAAAATGATACCCAA
>CANGZX010000055.1 GCA_947458775.1 Sphingobacteriaceae bacterium
CAATAAGCTTAATCCATCTAGCGGTTTAGTAGCTTTTTTATACCATTCGTCTACTAATTCAGGCACTTAGTCGGATTTTTGTACTGAATACCACCTAAACCATTTACCTATGCTTTTGCAAACCATCCATCGTAAAAGCTATGATAAGGTCTATATTTTTATGTATCCTCTTAATAGCACCTAACATGTTGTGTGCACAACTAGTTAAACCAATTACCCATATCTATTTCCCCGAGTTTAGTATAGCATTGCTCGATTATGAAGTAGAACCAGCAGAACAAAACAAGTTGATGCAAAATACGAAGCCGGCATTGCACCTGGCCTCCATACCCGGCGAACTACCGGAAGGGCGAAAAATTGTTATTAAAAGCACTAAAGCTATTATTTACAAATTAGAAGCTCGCTATGAAACGGCTATTTTTATAATAGATAATGGCGTTACTTGCGATTTGAGTACTTGGAAAACCTATCTGTCACCATCAAAAGCGATACAAAAAACAAAAAACTCAATTTATATATTCCCCAGCTATACCGATGCAGAGAAACAAAAATTCTTAGAAATAAATTTGACTGAAGTAAAAGAAGAGGTGAGAACCAATTGCGGAGACACCTTTTATGAGCTGATTAAAAACAATACCGCACTAAACCAAGGCGCCGGCGAAGTGGCTATCTGTCGCTATTCGCTTAAAATTTCTGGACGAGTTTTAAAAACGGGCAAAAGTTTTTTTAAACTGATTTACTTCGATATTCCTGTTGACTAATCTTCCTCAAACCAACCCTCTTGCAATTCGTCAATTTCGCGACGATCTTTTTTGGTTGGACGCCCGGCACCCCGATCTCGGGCAAGCATAGGAGAAAGAAAAGCAGATTTAAAAGCCTGCGTTTCTTCGGGCGGGGTTAAATCTTCGTAATAGGCAATAACAGATTTGGCATCCATACGTTTTTCGAGCATATCGACCACTCGAATAGTTTTCTTTAAACCCCCTTTTTGAACTGTATAAATTTCGCCTATTTTAACCGCATAGGCGGGTTTAATAGCCTGTCCGCCTAATTTTACACGTCCGGCTTTACAAGCCTCGGTAGCTAAACTACGGGTTTTAAAAGCCCTTATCGCCCACAAATATTTATCAATACGTAACTTTTCTTTTTCAGCCATGACGTTTCTATGAGACAATAATCCTCAAAAAACTGTTAATTTGCTAAAAATTAAATTATGATTGCCGAATTACAACAAAAAATTGAAGCTGCTTGGGACAATAGACAGCTATTAAGCAATAAAGAATACACAGACGCCATTGAAACTGTTATCCAAAAACTAGATCTTGGCGAAATACGTGTGGCAGAACCTATTGGCAACCGCTGGCATGTAAACGATTGGATTAAAAAAGCGGTTATTTTATACTTCCCAATTCGTCAAATGGAAGAAATAAAGGTAGGCCCTTTTGTTTTTCACGATAAAATGAAGTTGAAAACCAATTTCAAAGAGCAAGGTGTGCGTGTTGTACCTCACGGCTTGGCCCGTTATGGTGCGTACTTGGCTAAAGGTGTAATTATGATGCCATCGTATGTAAACATTGGAGCTTATGTAGATGAAGGCACCATGGTGGATACCTGGGCAACAGTAGGCTCATGTGCGCAAATTGGTAAACATGTACACTTAAGCGGTGGTGTAGGAATTGGTGGAGTATTAGAGCCCGTACAAGCAGCACCGGTAATTATTGAAGATAACTGCTTTATTGGCTCTAGAGCCATAGTGGTAGAAGGGGTGCATGTAGAAGCAGAAGCTGTTTTAGGAGCTAATGTGGTACTTACTGCGTCAACCAAAATTATAGACGTTACGGGCGCCGATCCTGTTGAATACAAAGGTCGTGTACCTGCCCGTTCGGTGGTAATTCCGGGTTCATATACCAAAAAATTCCCTTCAGGAGAGTTTCAGGTACCTTGCGCCCTCATTATCGGCCAACGCAAAGAATCAACAGACAAAAAAACCTCTCTTAATGATGCGTTAAGAGAAAACAAAGTAGCTGTTTAAGCAAAAAAATGAACATTGGGTTTGAGGCTAAACGAGTATTTCACAATACTACCGGACTAGGTAATTATAGCCGAGATTTGGTGCGCATACTCCATCGCTATTATCCTCAAAATCGCTATTTTTTATACAATCCTAAGCCATCCAAGAATATGCTTTTCGAATCACTGGGAGCTCAGGTAATAGAAAAAAGACCTTTGGGTGGGTTTTACTCCTTCTTTCCCAATCTATGGCGCCGTTTCGGCATCATCAACGATTTAAAGAGAGATCAAATTGAGCTGTTTCACGGCTTGTCGGGCGAACTACCTGTTGGGTTAGATAATGTAGGAATTAAAAGCGTAGTAACCATACACGATGTACTTTTTTTACGCTACCCCGAGTTTTATTCGTTTATAGATCGCAACATTTATTACCGCAAGTTTAAGCATGCGGCCGAGGCAGCTGACACGGTGATTGCCATTAGCGAACAAACTAAAAGAGATATTGTGCAGTATTTGGGCATACCCGAAAATAAAATAACCGTGGTGTACCAAGGCTGCCACCAAGCCTTTAAAGAAACGTACTCGGTTGCGCATAAAGAAGCTCTCATTAAAAAATATCAGTTACCCAAGCAGTTCATTTTAAACGTAGGCACTATAGAGGCCCGGAAAAATATTCTGGTTGCGGTAAAAGCCCTAAAAAATATAGACACCACTTTGGTACTAGTTGGACGCAAAACAGCTTATGCGAAAGAAATTACAAGGTTTATTGCCGAGAATAAAATAGAACAAAAAGTAATTTTCTTAGAAGGATTATCTTCCGAGGAACTAGCCATACTTTACCAATTGGCCGATTTGTTTATTTACCCTTCCTTGTTCGAGGGATTTGGCATTCCAATTATTGAAGCCTTGTTTTCCAAAACCCCTGTCATTACGTCTATCGGAAGTTGTTTTCCGGAAGCCGGCGGGCCTAGTACTTGCTACATCAACCCAACTAGTGTGGATGATGTTGCTGAAGCTATTCGCAAAATTTTGGGCGATAAAGCCCTTCAACATAAAATGGGAGAAGATGGCAGCGTTTATGCGCAAAAATTTACCGACGAAACCATTGCAAAAAATCTCATAAAAGTATACCAAGCACTTTAATTGCTATGAAAAACGAAGTAGAAAAAGCATTAGAAGTAGTAAAAGCTGGCGGCATAATCTTATACCCTACCGATACCATTTGGGGTATTGGTTGCGATGCCACCAACGAAGAAGCGGTACAAAAAGTAATGGCTTTAAAGGGGCGCTCTGCCTCCAAAAGCCTCATTGTATTAGTAGACAACGATACTAAATTGGCCAGCTATGTTCGCGAAATACCCGATGTAGCCTACGATTTAATAGAGTATGCCGAAAATCCCTTAACCATTGTATACTCCAATGCAAAAAACCTGGCTAAAAGTGTAATTAACGAGGATGGCAGCGTAGGTATTCGCGTAGTAAAACATAACTTCTGCCAACAACTTATCCAACGCTTTCGCCTACCTATCGTTTCAACTTCGGCCAATATAAGCGGTGAGCCGGCTCCAAAAAATTTCAGCGAAGTAAGTCAAGAAATTATTGATGGAGTAGATTATGTAGTAAATTTGGAACAAGAAGTATCCGAAGAAAAAACACCTTCGACCATTATGAAACTAAGCCCCGATGGGCTCTTTACATTTATTAGAAGATAAGGACTAAATTAGGCTTTCTTTAAAGAATTTGTCCAAAGGGCATGCTCTTCAATTACCATGAAAAAACACCTCACACAGCCCATTTTTAAACAATTAAGTACACTGGCCAAACAATCGGGCGTAGAAGCGTATGTAATTGGGGGCTATGTACGTGATATTTTCTTGGGCCGCCCTTCTAAAGATCTCGATATTTTAGTAATTGGACAGGGTATTACCTTTGCCGAAGAAGTAGGAAAACACCTGAAGTGCAAAGTATCGGTGTTTAAAAATTTTGGCACTGCTATGTTGCGCTATCAAGATTTAGAGATTGAATTTGTAGGTGCTCGTAAAGAATCCTATCGCTCGGATTCTAGAAAACCCATTGTAGAAAATGGCACGTTGGAAGACGATCAACTACGCCGAGATTTTACCATAAACGCCTTAGCTATTAGCTTAAATGAAGCAAATTTTGGCGAACTATTAGATCCTTTTGGTGGCCTAGCCGATTTAGAACAAAAACTAATCCGTACTCCGCAAAATCCACTCGAAACTTTTTCCGATGACCCCTTGCGCATGATGCGGGCCATCCGCTTTGCTAGTCAGCTTAATTTTGCTATTGATGAAGCTGCCCTTACGGCTATAAAAACTCTCGTAGAGCGTATGCACATTGTATCGCAAGAGCGCATTACCGACGAGCTAAACAAAATCATCTTATCGCCTACCCCATCTATCGGCTTTAACTATTTATTTGATACTGGCTTATTACAATTAATATTTCCACAAATGGCAGCCCTACACGGGGTAGAAACCATCAACGGAAAATCGCATAAAGATAATTTTTACCATACCCTACAGGTATTAGACAATATTACTGAACATACTGAGGATCTTTGGTTACGCTGGGCTGCCATTTTACACGATATTGCCAAGCCACCTACCAAACGTTTCGATCCGAAACACGGATGGACCTTTCATGGCCACGAAGATAAAGGTGCCCGCATGGTACCCAAATTATTTGCCCAACTCAAATTGCCACAAAACGATAAGATGAAATTTGTACAAAAATTAGTGCAATTACACCTTAGACCTATTGTATTGGCACAAGAAAAGGTAACCGACTCGGCCGTAAGGCGTTTATTAGTTGATGCTGGAGAAGATATTGATGCCCTGATGTTGCTTTGCCATGCCGATGTAACCACAAAAAACGAATATAAACTCAAAAAATATCGTCAGAATTTTGAGCATGTGAAACTCAAATTAAAAGATGTAGAAGAACGAGATTCGCTACGAAATTGGCAACCACCAGTAAGTGGCAGCGACATTATGGACACCTTTAATTTAAAAGAAGGAAAAGAGGTAGGTGTATTAAAAAATCAAATTAGGGAGGCTATTTTAGAAGGAGAAATACGAAACTCTAGAGATGAAGCATTAGTGTATATGCGGAAAAAGGGTGAAGAACTCGGTTTAGCTGTGGTAAAAAACCTAACATAAGCAGACATAAAATTTTCCTTAATTCACTACGTTATTATTAATTTTGAGTAAGCAATACGAATAACTAATGGCTATATACAGATTTAAGATTTCTTTTGAAGATTACGATGAGGTTGAACGAGAAATCGATATCAAATCAACTCAAACATTTGAAGATTTACATCGTGCCCTACACCGTAGTACGGGCTACCCTGCTGAAGTTTCTTCTTCTTTTTATGTAAGTAACGACTTTTGGAACAAGGGTCAAGAAATTGCCTTTTTACCTTCAGAAAAAAAGATAGAGCAAGGTGTATCCTTAATGGATAAATCTAAACTGAGCAGCTTTATAGACGATCCGCATCAGAAATTTTATTATACCTACAATTTCGAACGTCCCTTTGATTTTCATGTGCAGTTGATAAAAATTATACTTGATGAAGAAAACGGGAAAGAATACCCAAATACCTTTCGCAGCATAGGAGAAGCCCCTA
>CANGZX010000056.1 GCA_947458775.1 Sphingobacteriaceae bacterium
ATGAATTTGTTTGGTTCGATAAACCCAATTACTAAATTAACGTTAAGAGGAAATTTGAACACCTATACCTATAACTTAACTACTAATGCGGCAAGTAGTACCATTACTACCTTAAACAATCGCACTTACTTTATGTACAATGCCTTTATAAGCGCTAGTTTACTCCTCAAAGGCGGCATAAGTGCCGAAACCTTCTTTATTCTGAATTCGCCACGTCGTACCGCTCAGGGAACTAACCCTTCCTTTAACATGTGGAATATTGGATTTAAGAAAGAAATTTTGAAGAAAAAAGGCACTATCGGGTTAAACATTATCGATCCGTTTAATGAAAGAAAGAACTTCAATTCAGCTTCTACTACTGCAACGTTTAGTCAAACGTCCAAAGTAGCCGTCCCGTTTCGTTCGGTGGGTATTAATTTTAGTTGGTCTTTTGGTAAAATCAATTTTAACCCAGCGCAAGCTAAAAAGAAAAAAGGCGTAAATAACGACGACTTAAAACAGGGTGATCAAGGCGGTATGCAATAAGTTTTTCAGCAAGCCTCTTTTTTTATTAAGTAACTTTGGACTTATGCATCCTGCTGAAGAATTACAAGAATTAATTGCCCACAAATTGCGTTTTGTGGGCAATAAGCCATCTTTCTTAGTAGTTTATAGTGTTGCGCCACTACAGCTACATTCTTCGCCCATTTTTGCAGAGGTGGCTAAAAAAATAGGAGCAATTTTACTATCACTAGACTCCAAGCAAACGGAGCCAACGATTTTGATTTGCTGTATTCCGGGCAAAACTTTAGCAGAAGCCATGGGTATTGTCCCAGAAATTTTGCAATCTTCTTACATGCAAGCCAACGATAAAAATAGGGCCTATTTGCTTCATGAAGCATGGTTTCTACAGGAAGATATGCTTTCGCAAATAGAGTGCTTAGCGGAGATACTGTATCCTAATTTTTTCACCTTCGGCTACGAGGGTACCGCTTGGGTAGAAGCTAAGGTCTAAAAATATCCATTTTTGTGGATAAGATGTGCAAAACCTATCCCAATTCGGGTGCGTATACCCACTTTATTTTGTATCTTAGTAAGTCAATGCACCAGCAAATTTTATGCTTTAATAGCCTAAATAGGGTGATTGTTGAAAGAAAGCAGAACTAACCAAATCAGAATCAATGAGCAAAATTATCGCCTTGGCCAACCAAAAAGGGGGAGTTGGGAAAACCACTTCATCTATCAATTTGGCGGCCAGTTTGGCTGTTTTAGAATACCGCACGCTTTTGGTAGATGCCGATCCACAGGCCAACTCTACTTCGGGTATAGGCTTTGATCCGAGAACCATCAAATCGAGTATTTACGAGTGCATTATTAACGATATCGATCCGAAAGATGCCATCAAAAAAACAGAAACACCTTTTTTAGATCTTTTGCCCGCACATATAGATTTGGTTGGTGCCGAAATTGAGATGATTAATTTGCACGAGCGGGAATACCGCATGAAAACCGTGCTCAATAAAATAAAAGACGAATACGATTTCATTATCATCGATTGTTCACCCTCATTAGGTTTAATTACCATCAACTCATTAACCGCCGCCGATTCAGTAATTATTCCTGTGCAATGCGAATATTTCGCCCTAGAAGGGTTGGGTAAATTATTAAATACCATAAAAATTGTACAAAACCGCCTAAACCCCGAACTGGCTATTGAAGGCGTATTGTTAACCATGTACGATGTACGTTTGCGTTTAGCCAACCAGGTGGTAGAAGAGGTAAAAACCCACTTCCAAGAATTGGTATTCGATACCATTATACAGCGCAACACCCGTTTAAGTGAGGCCCCAAGTTTTGGCGTATCGGTAATTATGCACGATGCCAATTCTAAAGGAGCCATCAACTATTTAAATTTAGCCCGTGAAATTATTCGCAAAAACGGATTGGCTAAAGAAGAACTAGAACAAGAAGCTACGTTATAAGCATGACATATCAAAAGAAAACAGGACTGGGTAGAGGCTTAAGTGCCTTATTAGACGATACCGAACTTGTTCAGCAAGGCCATAAATCATTAGGTAACGAAGTAGGTGGCCTAAATCACATACACCCCATATTGTTGAGCCAAATTGAGGTAAACCCGTATCAGCCTCGTACAGAATTTGATGCAGAAGCCTTACAGGATTTAGCAGACTCTATTAAATTACAAGGCCTTATTCAGCCTATTACCGTACGTCAAGTAGGTCAAAATACCTACCAATTAATTTCCGGCGAACGCCGTTTTAGAGCCTCAAAAATGGCCGGTTTAACCGAAGTGCCAGCCTATGTACGTACTGCCAACGACCAACAAATGTTGGAAATGGCGCTTATTGAAAATATACAGCGTGAAAATCTAAATGCCATGGAGGTTGCGTTTAGTTTGCAACGCATGTTAGATGAATGCGATTTAAAACAAGAAGAATTAGGCGAACGAGTAAGTAAAAACCGATCAACGGTAACCAATTACCTGCGTTTGTTGAAATTGCCGCCAAGCATACAAACCTCTATTCGCGAAAACAAAGTAAGTATGGGGCATGCTCGTGCTTTGGTGAGTGTAGAAGATGTAGCTAAACAATTGTTCATTCACAAAGAAATCATCAGCAAGGGTTTATCGGTTCGTAAGGTAGAAGAGCTGGTACGTGAATTGCAAAAAATTGGTTTAAAGAAAAGCAAACCTGGTTCGTCGGTAGAGGGCATTTCTTTTCAATACCAAAAAGTGCAAGATGATTTAGCATCGCGATTAGGTACCCGTGTGCAACTAAAAATGAAAGGCAAAAATTCAGGAATTATAGAAATTCCGTTCCTTTCAGAAAACGATTTGAACCGATTATTGGAATTATTGGATTGGTAAACATGCGTACCGCTCTCGTTTTACTTTTTATTTGTGCCTTTGCTTTTTCGGCCACTGCCCAAAAAAAGTCTGCGAAAACACCAGCCAAAACCGATAGCCTTTCTACAAAAGCTCCGGTAGCAGAAGGCCCAGTGAAAGATTCTCTCCGTTTGGTATTCGAGAAAATGCCTAAAAAAGCAGCGTGGGGCTCAGCCATTTTACCTGGCTTAGGCCAAGTGTACAACAAACGTTGGTGGAAAGTGCCCTTAATTTATGGAGGATTTGTTGCCTTTGTAAAAGCCTATCAAGATAATAACAAGCAATACCATGTATTTTTAAGCGAAGTGCAATACCGCTTGGCCAATAACGGCAATCCGGCCAACCCAGACTATGCAGCTTATTCTTTCGAAGGCTTGGTAAAAATCAAAGATAATTTTAGAAGAAATAAAGAACTCTCCATTATTGGTGGAGTGGTGGTATATGCCGTAAACATTATTGATGCCTATGTAGATGCCAAGTTTTTCCGTTTTGATATCAGCGAAAACTTAAGCCTGCAACTTAAACCTACTTTGCAAACCAATCCGGGAGGCCTGCATGCATATGCGGCTCAGCCCGGATTAAAACTTAGCCTCAGCTTATGAAAATTGCCCTCATCGGTTATGGGAAAATGGGAAAACTATTAGAGCGCTTTGCCCAAGAACGTGGCCACGAAATTTGCATCACTATTGATGCCGATAATGCCTCCGACATTCGTTCCGAACGCTTTAAAGAAGCAGATGTAGCCATTGAATTTAGCGTTCCTCACGCCGCCTTGGAGCATATTTACGATGCTTTTGAAGCCGATGTGCCCATTGTGGTAGGCACCACCGGTTGGTACGATGAGCTAGCCGCTGTGGAGCAAAAATGTAGGGCTGGTAACAATACCTTGCTGTATGCATCTAACTTTAGTGTGGGTGTAAATGTGTTTTTTTATGTGAATAAGGTATTGGCTAAGTTGATGAATCGCTATCCGCAGTACGATGTGCAAGTAGAAGAAATTCATCACACACAGAAACTAGATGCACCAAGCGGTACAGCTATTACCATTGCCGAAGGTATTTTAGACGGGCTTGAACGTAAAAATACCTGGGTAAATGAAGTAATAGGCCAGCAAGACGATGTGATAACCAAACCGAATGAATTGCTTATAGAATCGCACCGAATAGAAGAAGTACCCGGTACACATACCGTAATTTATAGCTCGGAAGTTGATGAGCTAGAGTTTAAACACACCGCACACAGCAGAGCAGGCTTTGCCTTGGGTGCTATTTTAGCTGCCGAATGGCTGCATGGGAAAAAGGGTTTTTACTCGATACAAGATATGTTTGATTTTAAACTAGCTTAAAAGATAATGAACTGGAAATTTTGGCAAAAAGCCACCACCCAAAAGAAACAAGAAAAACCTAAAAAAAGTGCTAGCCGCGAATGGTTAGATGCCATTTTATTTGCGGTTATTGCCGCCACACTTATTCGTACTTTTTTTATTGAAGCCTATACCATACCTACGGGGTCTATGGAAAAAAGTTTAAAAGTGGGCGATTTCTTATTTGTAAGTAAAGTAAACTATGGCGCTCGTATACCTATGACGCCCATAGCATTCCCATTTGCCCACCATACGATGCCTTTTATTGGAACTATAGCCTATTGGGATGGTGTGCAATGGAATTATCGCAGATTACCTGGCTTATCAAACATTAAACGTAACGATGCTGTAGTATTCAATTATCCGATGGAAGCCGATGAGCCCTATAACCGTCCGGTAGATAAACGTGAAAACTATATTAAACGTTGTTTAGCCATTGCCGGCGATACCATTAAAATTGTAAATACCCAGGTATATGTGAACGGTAAAGCCTCAGAAAATCCATTAGCCGGTGAAACCACGTATATAGTACGTACAGATGGTACTGATTTAAATCCTACAGCATTGCAAGATTTACGCATTGAAGTGCAACGTGCCTCTGCCGATGAGTATTATTTTAATATGACAGCCGAAGAAGCAAGTACGATTAAAAAATGGACGAATGTGAAATTAGTACAGCCTATTATTCGCCCTGTGGGAGAATATGAGCCACAAGTGTTTCCTCATTCGCCGCAATATAAATGGAACGAAGATAATTTCGGTCCGCTTATTGTACCGAAAAAAGGCTGGACAGTGAAGTTAGATAGCACCACCTATCCGTTTTACGAACGAGCCATTCGGGTATATGAAGGCAATACCTTGCAAAAAGATGGAGAACGCTATGTAATTAATGGTAAAATAGCGACTAGCTATACCTTTAAAATGAATTATTATTGGATGATGGGCGATAATCGCCACAATTCACTAGACTCACGTTTTTGGGGTTTTGTGCCCGAAGATCACATTGTAGGCAAAGCATTATTTGTCTGGATGAGTTGGGATAGCGAAGGTACTTTCTTTGATAAAATTCGTTGGAATCGGATTTTTAAAGGGGCAAACTAAGCTTCTTACTTTTTCCTTGATGAAAAAGTAATCAAAAAGTCAAGACAGAACGAAGCTTCGGCCCACAAGGCCTAGGCTGGCCCGCCGTTCTGTCGTCCCTTCGCTC
>CANGZX010000057.1 GCA_947458775.1 Sphingobacteriaceae bacterium
CTTGCCCAAAACCACCAATTTGTACTCGTAAACGAGCTATATAGCCATCATAAACGGCAAATATGGGATAACCCTCCCGTTGGTTGGTTCTAAAATCCAATCCCGAATGAAAGTGGTTGGGGCGCAAATCGCCAAAGCTACCGGCTATAGATGGGGTTAAATCAAGAGGGTATCTAAAATCTCCTTTTGGGTATGTACTGGCTTTATAGGGTTGTGCTTGCGTATGTATGAACGAAAAGCAAAGTAGAAAAAGAAAACTAAGCCGCATTATTTAATGTGAAAATCTAGTAATTTTTCTTCTCCAAGGTATCCTTCTAGGTGATCGCCTATATTTACTTTACCTACGCCTTCGGGTGTTCCGGTAAAGAGTAAATCGCCTTTTCTTAGGGTGATGTATTGCGATACAAAGGCAATAATTCGATCGAAGCTGAATAGTAAATCACGGGTATTCCCTGTTTGTACCATTTGTCCGTTTAGATCTAAATGAAAGGATAAGTTTTCTAAATCGACCAAGTTTGCTTTAGGTATAAATTTACTTACCGGAGCAGAATGATCGAATGATTTGGCCAACTCCCACGGTAGGCCTTTTTCTTTGTGCTGTTGTTGAATGTCTCGGGCAGTAAAATCAATACCTAAGCCAATTTCATCGAAATAGGTATGCGCAAACTTTTCGGCAATGTGCTTTCCTTCTTTGCATATTTTTAGCACCACTTCAATTTCGTGGTGTATATCTGTAGTAAAAGAAGGGTGGTAAAAAGGGGCATTGTTTAGTAAAATTGCCGTATCTGGCTTCATGAAAATAACCGGCTTACTAGGTACTGGGTTATTTAGTTCTTTTGCGTGTTCGGCGTAGTTACGGCCAACGGCTATAATTTTCATTTGCTGCTTGTTGGGCTATTGTATGGAAATACGTTTAATAACAGTTTCGTTACCGGCAATAAATCGAATAAAATATAAACCGCTATTTAGGCTATCGTCAATAGTAAAAGTAGCATTTTGCTCACCTGCGGGTAGTTTTCTTGACAGTAGCGTGCTCACTTCATTGCCGAGAAAGTCCATAATTTTAATCGTCATGGTTACCTCTTTGTTTAGAGTGTAGTTTACATTTAACTGATCGGATACCGGATTGGGATACACTTTTACATTGCTTAGTAGCTTTCCATCGGGCAGGTTTAATTTGTTAGGTGTAGTGGCGCTTGGTTTTAATACCGATGGTTTAAAAGGCACCATGCTTACTTTTAACTTAGTTTTTAAGAACGCTGGTTTTTCTTTGCGGGTATCGGTAATTTTTCCACCAATTCTAGAGGCGCTTGCTCGAATGCTATCGGTTCTTAAAGTAGGCTTTAACGTACGTTCATAGGCATTTACCTGCAATCCCCCTAAAAAAAGAGATGCAAATAAAAGTATGTATACAGTGTTTTTGTAGAGTTTCCCCATATAGTTATGCCTTGTGTAAAAATATATATAATTACTAGGCTCTGTATATATGAAACTCTAGTTTTTATTTTTTTAACATAATTTAACGAAAATGATACAAAATGGGGTCATTTTAACTATGCAATCTTTTAGTTTGTAAATCGGAAATGTTGGTTTACTTTTGTTCGTTAATTTAAAATAAGTGAGCAACCATAAAAATCTACAAAAGCTGTCTGCAGCTGGCTTATTAATTAGTTTAGGTATTATCTATGGTGATATCGGTACATCGCCACTTTATGTATTTAAAGCCATTGTAGGCGAAAGTATCATCACTACTGATTTAATTCTGGGCGGTTTATCGTGTATTTTTTGGACGCTTACCTTACAAACTACTATTAAGTATGTACTTATTACGCTTCGGGCAGATAATAAGGGAGAGGGTGGAATATTCTCTTTGTATTCTTTGGTAAAAAGAAAAGCTAAATGGCTAACTATTCCGGCAATGATTGGTGGTTGTGCGCTTTTAGCCGATGGTATTATTACTCCACCATTTACTGTTTCTTCAGCCATTGAAGGGTTAATTATTGTAAATCCGGGTTTGCCTACCGTACCCATAGTTATTGCTATTCTTACCATTTTGTTTATCATTCAGCAATTCGGAACCTCATTAGTGGGTAAAGCTTTTGGACCTATTATGTTTATATGGTTTGGCATGATGGCGGTATTGGGTATCGTATTTGTGTTACAATATCCTGCAATTCTACACTCAATTAATCCATATTATGCTTACAAGATATTGGTTTCATCGCCCAGCTCTTTTCTGATTTTAGGTGCTGTATTTCTGTGTACTACTGGGGCAGAAGCATTGTATTCAGATTTGGGGCATTGCGGCAGATCCAATATTCAGATCAGCTGGATTTATGTAAAAATTTGTTTGCTGTTAAACTATATGGGCCAGGGTGTATGGCTTTTACAACACCAAGGCACTACCCTAAATGGCGACAATCCGTTCTTCCAAATTATGCCTTCTTGGTTTTTAATACCAGGCATTGCTATTGCCACAATTGCAGCAATTATTGCAAGTCAGGCATTAATTTCGGGCTCTTTTACCCTTATTGCAGAGGCGGTTCGTTTAAACTTATGGCCAAAAGTTAGAATCAACTATCCTAGCGATCAAAAAGGCCAATTGTATGTTCCTTCTATCAATTGGTTATTGTGGTTGGGCTGTTTAGTTGTGGTATTTATTTTCCAAGAGTCTACCAAAATGGAAGCAGCGTATGGCCTTTCTATTACATTGGCCATGCTCATGACTACTATTCTCTTGAGTGTTTACTTGCTACGAAAAAAAGTACCAGCCTATTTGGTTGTCATTTTTTTAACTATATATCTAATTATAGAGTTAACATTTTTTGCAGGTAATATGGCCAAAATAATGCATGGCGGTTGGTTTACCATCGTATTGGGTTCTATTTTATTTTCAGTAATGTGGGCTTGGTCCTCTGCCCGAAAAATTAAAAACAGATTTGTAAAATTTGTTGATATTGAAGAATACTATCCAATTATTAAAGATTTAAGCGAAGATGAAACCGTACCAAAATTAGCTTCGCAATTGGTGTATTTAACCAGTGCAAATTTCCGCTCAGAAATAGAGTTAAAAATTATGTACTCCATCTTACAAAAACAACCAAAACGTGCCGATGTATATTGGTTGGTACACGTAGATGTAATGGATGAGCCATATACCAACGATTACAAGGTTGATTTCTTAATTCCGGGTAAATTAATTCGTATCGATTTTAAACTTGGTTTTAGAGTAGAGCAACGCATAAATGTGTTGTTCCGTAAAGTGGTAGAAGATTTAGTTAAGAATAAAGAAGTGGATATTACTAGTAAACACCCTTCTTTAAATAAAAATCATATTGTGGGCGATTTTCGCTTTGTATTATTAGAGAAAGTACTCTCTCGTTCAAATAAATTGCCTTTCTTGGAGCGTTTCATCATGAACTATTATTTCATTCTGCATAAACTAAGTTTATCTGAAGAAAAAGGCTTTGGTCTCGATTCTAGTTTCGTGAAAATAGAACGGGTACCGCTCATGGTATCCGTACCAGAAAACATCATCTTAAACAGAATTAAGTAAAAAAAAGCCCCGAATAATTTCGGGGCTTTTTTTTAGTGATTGTTCGGCTGGTTAAGCTTACTTCTGCGGTAACTGTACCCGAAATAAATGCTTAGCCCAACTACGAGCCAAACACTAAATACAAGCCAGTTTTTCACCGGAATTTCTGTCATTAAATAAAAACAACTCATTAAACCCAATATTGGAATAATAGAGAAATTGTTTTTGAAACTCAAAATGGCTGATCCCATGCATATAAGTAGGAAGAGATAGAACGGAATGTGGTGTTTCCAACTTTCCCATCCTTCGGAGAAATTTAGCTTACTGCCAATAAAATCGCTAAAGAACCAAGCCAGTACCACTACTAAAATGGGTATAATGAACTTGCCATTTACATAGGGAATGCGGAAACGTTTTTGGGTAGGATTCTCATCTTTAGGTAAGTAAAGTACTCCGCCACAAACCAAAACAAAGGCAAAAAGGGTGCCAATACTGGTTAAATCGGTTACCAAACTGCTATCTACAAATAATGCCGGTATGCCCACTAAAAAGCCGGTAATGATAGTTGCAAAAGCGGGTGTTTGATATTTCTTATGGATTTTACTGAATGATTTAGGTAATAAACCATCGCGGCTCATGCTCATCCAAATACGTGGTTGGCCCAATTGGAATACCAATAATACACTGGTAGTGGCAATAACGGCACTAACCGAAATAATATAGCTAATCCAAGGTTTATTAATTCGTTCAAATACAAAAGCCAATGGATCGTCTACTTTTAACTCCGAATAGTTTACCATTCCAGTTAATACCAAGGCAATTAAAATGTATAAAACGGTACAAATAATGAGGGAATAAATCATCCCTTTGGGTAAATCTCGTTGTGGGTTTTCACATTCTTCGGCAGTGGTAGAAATGGCATCAAAACCGATGTATGCATAAAATACAGCCGATACGCCACGCAATACGCCGCTAAATCCGTTGGGTAAAAATGGCGCCCAGTTGTTTGTATCTACATAGAAAAAGCCAATGCCAATAACAAAAAGTATAACGGCAACCTTTAGTGCCACCATAAAGTTGGTACTCTTTTTACTTTCTTTAATTCCTATATAGGCCAACCAAGTAACCAATACCACAATGAGCATGGCCGGAATGTTTAAAAACACTTTATAGTCGCCAATCATAGGTGCGGTGGTCCAAGCTTGGTAAGCGTCTGCTAAGCTGTTATTTAGCAGTTTACCTGCAGCCATGGCAGTTTCTGCTTCTTGAAATCGACCAAAAGCCGTTGTACTATCCATGGTAAGCCAACCTGGTAAATGTATGCCAATGCCCTGCAGTAGGTTATTGAAATAGCCACTCCACGAAATAGCCACCACAATATTGCCGATAGCGTATTCTAAAATCAAGGCCCAACCTATAATCCAGGCAACTAATTCGCCGAAAGCTACGTAGGCGTAGGTGTAGGCACTGCCCGATACGGGTACACGTGAAGCAAATTCGGCATAACATAAAGCCGAAAAGCCGCAAGTTATGGCTGTAATTACGAATAAGATAGAAACGCCAGGCCCACCATTAAAAGCGGCTGTACCAATGGTAGAGAAAATTCCCGCACCAATTACGGCAGCAATCCCCATGGCCGTTAAATCACGTACTTTTAAAACCTTATTTAGGTTTTTTTGTTCGTGTTCAGCATCAGAAAAGCCTTCTTTTTGATCTTTTAATATGCCACTAATGGTTTTTTTTCTAAGAAAGTTAGCCATGCGTTTTTAGTTTTTGAGATATAGGTGATTTTGATAAAGATATGATGCTTGTTGGTAATATGAAATTGCTTCTTTACGTAAGTCTGGGTTGATGGCAATTGGTTTGATATCGCTGGTTTCGAA
>CANGZX010000058.1 GCA_947458775.1 Sphingobacteriaceae bacterium
TAGATGTGCTGGATGAATTCCCCATCGTAACTGCCCAACAATTGGCTCTTTGGGAATGGATGTCTACCTATTACCTGTGTACCTTAGGCGAAGTGATGCAAGCAGCCCTGCCATCGGCCCTTAAATTGGCCAGTGAAACCAAGGTAACGTTAAATATTGATGCTGATTACGATAAATCTACCTTAACAGATAAAGAGTTTTTGCTCTTGGATGCCTTAGAAATACAACCCGTATTGACCATTGCTGAGATTGTGAAAATTCTCGATCAAAAAACGGTATTCCCTATTCTTAGGGCACTTTTCGATAAAGGAATGATTACCATATCGGAAGAATTAACCGAAAAATATCGGGCTAAAACAAAAACTTACGTTCAGCTAAACAGTTTCTATGCCGATGCCGCCAACCGAAGAGCCTTATTTGACCTGCTAGAACGAGCTCCCAAGCAAGTAGACGTGTTGCAAGCCTATTTACAATTGGCTAAAACCCAAAACGAAATTGCCAAGAGCGATTTATTGGAGGCAAGTGATGCCTCAGCCGCTACATTACAAGCTTTAGTTGCAAAAGAAGTGTTTACACTTGTTGAACAAGAAGTGAGCCGTTTATCGGGTGTAGAAGCCGATTTGGATGCCGATTTTACACTCAGTCCTCCCCAGCAAGAAGCGCTAAATCAACTCAAAACAAATCTGCAAGAAAAAGAAGTTTGCTTGGTGCATGGGGTAACCGCTTCGGGCAAAACCGAAATCTATATTCGACTCATTGAAGAATATTTGGCAAATGGCAAACAGGTATTGTACCTACTTCCCGAAATTGGCCTAACCACCCAAGTAATTCAGCGTTTGCAAAAAATATTTGGCACCAAAATAGGCGTATATCATTCTAAATTTAACGATAACGAACGGGCCGAAATTTGGCAAAAAGTACTTAATGGCGATTATCAGATTGTTTTAGGTGCCCGCTCTGCCGTTTTTTTACCTTTCAATAACTTAGGCTTGGTAGTGGTAGATGAAGAACACGAAAATTCCTTTAAACAATTCGATCCGGCTCCACGTTACCATGCCCGAGATTCCGCCATTTTTCTAGCATCGTTATTTAAAGCCAAGGTAGTGTTGGGTTCGGCTACCCCAAGTTTCGAATCGTATTATAACGCTAAAATTGGTAAATACGGACTTATTACACTTTCTGAGCGGTATGGTGGGGTGCAACTGCCCGATATTCAGGTGGTTTCCATTCCCGACGAAACCAAGCGAAAAACCATGCAGTCGCACTTTACCAGCGTACTTTTAAGCGAAATTAAAGGCGCCTTGGCTCGTAAAGAACAAATTATACTTTTTCAAAACAGACGGGGTTATGCGCCTGTGTTATTGTGCGCAACTTGTGGCTATACGCCTAAGTGCATCAACTGCGAAGTGAGTTTAACCTATCACAAAAGTAGCGGCAAACTGCATTGCCATTATTGTGGCTACCGCCAAGATACGGTGCCTCTCTGCCCGGCTTGCGGTTCTACCAAAATAGAGCATAAAGGCTTTGGTACCGAAAAAGTAGAAGACGAATTGAGTCTTATTTTTCCGGAGGCACGTATTGCCCGTATGGATGTAGATGCCACCCGTACCAAATACGGTTTTCAGCAACTAATAAGTGATTTTGAAGATAAAAAAATAGATATTTTGGTAGGTACCCAAATGGTAGCCAAGGGTCTCGATTTTGCCAATGTAAGCACCATAGGCATTTTAAATGCCGATTCGATGCTCAATTTCCCTGATTTCAGGGCCTTTGAACGTAGTTATCAGCTCTTGGCCCAAGTTTCGGGTAGGGCAGGCCGACGAGATATACGAGGGAAGGTACTAGTACAGGCCCATGATATTCACCATAGAGTATTACAGCAAGTTATAGATAATGATTACGAAGGATTATTTCAAACAGAACTTATTGAGCGTAGGAATTACAAGTACCCACCCTTATACCGCTTAATTAGCCTGTGCATAAAACACAAAGATCCCGTAAAACTGAATCAAATAGCCGAATATGTAGCCGTCTTATTGCGCCAGCAGTTTGGCGATAGATTACTTGGCCCCGAAGCCCCTTTTGTAAACCGCATTCGAAATTATTACTTGCAAGATATTTTACTGAAGGTAGAAAAAGAAGGTCTTTCTGCACAAAAAGTGAAAATCGCCCTGCAGCAAATTTTGCAAAGCTTTGAGCAAGAGGTACTTTCAAAAGGGTGCATCATTCAAGTAGATGTAGACCCGTATTAATCGCTTAAAACACCTATTTTTGTAAAAATGGCCTATAAATTTGTTGATAAGTATAGAGAGCAGGGTGCCCGAAAAAAATTGGTGGCTTTATTGCGTGAGCGTGGCATTTCTGACGAACGGGTATTAATAGCCATTGGCAAGGTTCCCCGTCATTTTTTCTTCGACGAAACGTTTTGGAACCAAGCCTACAAAGACATTGCATTTCCTATTGGCGATGGACAAACCATTTCTCAGCCTTATACAGTTGCCTACCAAACCGAGTTGTTGCACATTCAAAAAGGCGATAAGGTATTGGAAATTGGTACAGGTTGTGGTTATCAAACCTGTGTACTTTTAGAATTGGGCGCAAAAGTGTTTACCATTGAACGTCAAGAGAACTTATTCAGGCGCACCATTCAAGTATTACCTAAAATGGGCTATCATCCACAGTTTTTTTTGGGCGATGGTTCTATGGGTATTGCTGAACAGGCTCCTTACGATAAAATAATTGTTACGGCTGGTGCCCCATTGGTGCCCGAAATATTGCTTAAACAATTAAAAGTGGGTGGTATTTTGGTTATTCCGGTTGGCGATGCTAATGAGCAAAAAATGGTTACCGTTTTGCGTGTAAGCGAAACCGAGTTCGAAAAAATTGTGTTAGATACTTTTCGCTTTGTGCCTTTATTGGGCGACCAAGCATGGTAATTAGCGTTTCATGGCCCGATCCATCTCTATCTTAGAGTCGCGATCTTTGAGTGTTTCCCGTTTATCGTAAATCTTTTTACCCTGAGCCAAGCCAATAAGCACCTTGGCAAATCCGCGGTTGTTTACAAATATTTTGAGTGGGATAATGGTAAAGCCTTTTTCTTCTGTTTTGGCTTTCAATTTTGCCAATTCCTTTTTATTGAGCAATAAAATGCGGTCTCTTTTGGCTTCGTGGTTGTAAAAAGAACCATGCGAATATTCGGCAATATGCATATTGCGGATATACAATTGCTTATTCAAAAAGGCACAAAAAGCATCGTTAATATTCGCTTTCCCATCGCGAATAGATTTAATTTCGGTACCCAGCAACTGTATGCCAGCCGTAAACTCTTCGAGTATGTGGTACTCGAAGTAGGCTTTTTTATTCCGAATGTTTAAATCAGTGCTCATGCCACAAATTTCGTGTTTATATCTGAATTTTTGGCTTTCCGCTTAATTAATAATGAGCACAGGTATTTTAACTTGATGGCGCACCTTATTTACGGTAGTACCAAAAAGTATATCTTTTATGTTTCGGTGGCCATGGGCACCCATTACCAATAAATCAAAGGATTGGCTGTTTATAATTTGCACAATGGCGGTGGCAGCAGTTCCGTAGCCCACCTTGATTTCTACTTTATAACCAAGAGTAAGTAAATTATCTTGATATTTTTTTAGATTCTCCATGTCTAAGCTGGTTTCTAAATCCATTACTTCATCGCCATGATACCGAGCACCTGCTGTTTCAACTACGTGAATTAAGGTGTATTGGGCCTTTTTACCACCTTGCAAAATGGCATGTTGTATGGTATTGATATCCTTAGCAGTAAAACCAATGGTTATACCAATATGACTATAACTGGCTGGCTTGTGTTCAGAAAAGGCAATTGCTTCTCCGTGCGGCAGGTTCTTTTTTTCTGCGAAACTATGCAGTAGCGGGTAAATTAAGATGTAAATAAGCAGGCCAGCAATACTTACCGCTGCTGGAATTACCAAGCCATAAACCCACCAGGTATGCCCAGAACTTTGTAGCCAATTGTAAATTTCTTCAACTACCAATTTTGCATTTAAGCTAACAATAATGCTTGCACTTAACCAGGCTAGCACCTTTACCCAGGGTTTAATGGCGAAATTTCCCATTAATTTTTTGTTTGACGTAAAGTGGATGAGTGGAATTACAGCAAAGCCCAATTGTAAACTTAAAACTACCTGGCTCAATATGAGTAATTTACCTAAAGCCGTTTCACCGAAATAAAGGATGGTAATAAAGGCAGGTATAATGGCTAAAAGTCGGGTTAGTAGGCGTCTAATCCAAGGTTGAATACGCAGGTTTAAATGGCCCTCCATTACAATTTGACCGGCTAAGGTGCCTGTAATGGTAGAACTTTGCCCGGCAGCAATTAGTGCAATTGCGAAAAGCGTAGGTGCCAAACTCCCAAATATATCGTTCAGTAATCGGTGCGCATCCTGAATTTCAGCAACTTGGTATAAGCCATTTTTATAAAAGGCACTGGCAGCTAAAATAAGAATGGCTGCGTTTACAAAAAATGCCAAGTTTAAGGCAATAGTAGTGTCCCAAAAATTATACTTTAAGGCCTCTTGTAGCCCCGAGTCTGTTTTTTCGATTCGCCTAGTTTGTACCAAAGACGAGTGTAAGTATAAATTGTGGGGCATTACCGTGGCGCCAATAATCCCTATGGCAATATATAGGGCGCTCCCTGATAGGATGCTTGGTTTAAATGCCTCTATAATTTCTAATCCGGAGGGTTTAACAATAAACATTTCCAATAAAAAGGCAGCCCCAACCACAAAAACCATCGAAATAATAAAACCCTCCATGATTCGGATGCCTTTATGAAGTAAGAAAAGAAGGAGTATAGTATCAAAAATAGTGATGGAAATACCCCAAATTAACGGCAACCCAAATAAAAGGTTTAGTCCGATGGCCATACCAATAATTTCGGCTAAATCACAAGCAATGATGGCGGTTTGAGCCAACAGGTATAAGGGAATATTAGCCCATTTTGGGTAGGCATTGCTAGAAGCTTGTGCTAAATCCATACCACCTACAATGCCCAAACGAGCGCTTAGGCTTTGTAATAAAATGGCAATTAGGTTCGAAAGCAATAACACCCAAATGAGCTGATAGCCGAACTGGCTACCTCCAGCCAAATCGGTGGCCCAGTTTCCTGGATCCATATAGCCCACACTAATGAGGTAAGCCGGGCCAAAAAAGGCAAACCATTTTCTCCAACCTGCTTTATTGCCGGTTTTTACCGAAGAATGTATTTCATCTAAAGAGCCTTTTTGACTTGTTTTCATGCAGAGATAACGCGAATATGCACAAATTTAGGGTCTGTGGCTTAGGATAAA
>CANGZX010000059.1 GCA_947458775.1 Sphingobacteriaceae bacterium
ATTGTTCGTATGGCATTGAAATCAGGCAAATCACCAGCTGATTCTAAGACTTCAGCATATATAATTTCTTGATTTTCGTTTACCACAAATGCAGCTCGTTTAGAAACGCCTTTCAAATTGAATACAAATTCATCGTAATACGCACCGTATGCTTGAGAAACTTCTTTATTAAAATCGGAAAGCAAGGGAAATTGGTACGTGTTATCTTCTTTAAATTTAGCCAAGGTAAATGGCGAATCTACAGAGATGCCTAATACTTCGGCACCTAAGCCTTCGTAGTAGCCAAAACTATCTCTCATGGTACATAACTGGGTGGTACACACGCCGGTAAATGCCATAGGGAAAAAATGAATCACTACTTTTTTACCTGCATAATCGCTCAGGCTAACTTCTTTTAAATCGCTTGAAAAAAGGGTAAAATTTGGGGCCTTTTGGCCAATTGCTAGTGCCATATTGTTTTTAATTTGAGGATCAAATATAGGTGTTTAAGCCTTTAGTTGCGCATCTACCAGCGCTAAACCTTCTTCAAAAGAATGTGGTTGATAATTGAGTTGGGCAATGGCTTTAGCTAATACAAAGCCTGTTTTGGGCGGACGTTTTGCAGCTTGATTGAGCGATGCGGACGTAATGGGCCGAATAAGTGTTTTATCTAAATGCCAAAAATCGGCTACTTGTTGCACCAATTCAACCATGTTCATCAAATCTTTACCCGAAACATTAAATACACCTTGCGCTTCTTTTTGTACGGCGGCCAAACAGGCGGCGGCTATATCTTCGGCTAGGGTAGGCATCCGCCACTGGTCGTTTACTACCGAAATGGTCTCTCCTTTTTCGAGCGCATTTTTTGCCCAAAGCACAATATTAGATCGGCTCATTGCTGCGGCTACTCCATATACAATGATGGTGCGCAAAATAGCGTATGTACAGCCGGATACTGCAATAGCCTGCTCTGCTTTCCACTTGCTTTGGCCGTAAAAACTCAAAGGGTTTGGAGTGGCATCTTCGGTATAAGGGCCATCGGCTCCATCAAAAATAAAATCGGTTGATAGGTGTATAAGTTGAATGTTAAATTCTTGGCAAAGTGTTGCTAGAGAAGCTACAGCGGTAACATTTAATTTTTCGCAAGCTTCTTGGTTAGATTCGTAGGCATCTACATTGGTCATGGCTGCTGTATGAATAATTGCTTGTGGTTGGTGTTTTAGAATTGCTGCACTTAGCGCATCGGCATCGCATACATCAAGTTCTTGATAGGTATATCCAACTTTTACGGGGTGCCTATTGGAGCCACTAGAAGTTGCCACTAAACTAATATCGGATTGGGCCAAAGCCAAATCAATAATCTTTTGCCCCAACAGACCATTACTACCGGTTACTAGCACTCTTTTCATCTCTCAAAAGTAGTAGAATTTTAACAGTTGACTGAAGGATAAAAAATCTTTGTTTAGCTGTTTTTCTTTTCGGCTATAAAATGTATTTTTGCAGACCGAAAAAGCATTGAAAAAAAGAAATGCTTATTAAACGCTTGATAGATTAAAATTTTATCGAATTTATATGCCAAACAAAGGAAAAATTGCCCAAATTATCGGTCCGGTTGTAGACGTTAGCTTCAGCAACAATGCTAGCTTGCCAAAAATTTACGACGCTTTAGAAATTAAAAAAGAGAACGGACAAAAAATTGTTTTAGAAGTTCAACAACACTTAGGTGAAGATCGGGTACGTGCCATTGCGATGGACTCTACCGATGGATTGGTACGTGGAATGGAAGTGGTTGATACGGGTTCGGCAATTAAAATGCCTATTGGCGACAAAATTAAAGGCAGGTTGTTTAACGTAGTAGGTGAAGCTATTGATGGAATTGGTGCGGTGGACAATGCAGGTGGCTATCCTATTCACAACACTCCGCCTAAATTCGATGAATTATCTACCGAAACTGAAGTACTTTTTACCGGTATTAAAGTAATTGATTTACTAGAGCCTTATGCTAAAGGTGGTAAAATTGGTTTGTTTGGTGGTGCGGGTGTAGGTAAAACCGTATTAATTATGGAATTGGTAAACAACATTGCGAAAGCATATGCGGGTTTATCGGTATTTGCCGGTGTGGGTGAGCGTACTCGTGAGGGTAACGATTTATTACGTGAGTTCATCGAATCGGGCGTAATTAACTACGGCGACGAGTTCTTACACTCGATGGAAAAAGGCGGATGGGATTTAAGCAAAGTAGATCAAGAGAAATTAAAAGATAGTAAAGCAACCTTGGTGTTTGGTCAAATGAATGAGCCTCCAGGTGCACGTGCACGTGTAGCCCTTTCTGGACTAACTGTTGCCGAATATTTCCGTGATGGTGAAGGCGATGGACAAGGAAAAGATATCTTATTCTTCGTAGATAATATTTTCCGTTTCACGCAAGCAGGTTCTGAGGTATCGGCTTTATTAGGTCGTATGCCATCGGCAGTAGGTTACCAACCAACCTTGGCTACCGAAATGGGTTTAATGCAAGAGCGTATTACCTCTACTAAGAAAGGATCTATTACTTCTGTGCAGGCGGTTTATGTACCTGCAGATGATTTAACGGATCCGGCACCGGCAACAACCTTTGCCCACTTAGATGCCACCACCGTATTATCACGTAAAATTGCCGAGTTGGGTATTTATCCGGCGGTAGATCCACTAGATTCTACCTCACGTATTTTGAACCCAGCAGTTTTAGGTAACGAACATTACGATACTGCCCAACGTGTAAAAGAAATCTTGCAACGTTATAAAGAGTTACAAGATATCATTGCCATCTTGGGTATGGACGAATTATCTGAGGAAGATAAATTGGTTGTATCTCGTGCTCGTAAAGTACAACGTTTCTTATCGCAGCCATTCCACGTAGCCGAGCAATTTACCGGCTTAAAAGGTGTTTTGGTTGATATTAAAGATACCATCAAAGGCTTCAACATGATTATGGATGGAGAGGTTGATGAATATCCGGAAGCAGCTTTCAACTTGGTAGGTACCATTGAAGATGCCATGGAAAAAGGTAAAAAATTATTAGCAGAAGCTGAGGCATAATGGTTGTAGAAATTTATACACCCGATCAATTGATATTTCAAGGCGAAGCCGCTTCGGTAACTGTACCCGGCACTTCGGGCTCTTTTGAAGTGTTGAAAGACCATGCGCCCATTATTTCGACTTTAGAAGATGGCAAAGTAACCGTGCGTACTAGCCAAGAAACACAAACCTTTAGCATTAAAGGCGGTGTGGTAGAGGTTAAAGAAAATAAAGTAGTGGTTTTAGCCGAAGGCTTGGCCGAGTAAACTCGAAAAAACAAAAAGAAAGCATTCTCCAAACCGGGGGATGCTTTTTTGTTTTTAGGCTAATTGGAAACTATTCGGAAATTACTAAACTGAAGCTGAACGTAATCGCCAATTGCATAGGCTCCGAGTGGTACTTGTGCATGCAAAACGTGGCCTTCTACATTTAGCTCCAATTCATTATGGGCCAATTGATAGTGAATTTGAGTGATGCTTGCTTTCATTCCCTTTTCCACCAATTTACATTCGTAAGGGTACACCACCAATTGTTCGGTTGCAGCAAGCTGAAAACCAAAATAGCTATTGGCCACTTCGGCTGGTACAATATTGGCTGCACCTAAAAGTTTAGCCACATAGACATTTGCAGGCTTATCTATTAATTCTGTGGGCGTTCCCTTTTGAAGCAATTCGCCTTGTTTCAATACCAGCAAGGTGTCGGCCAAAGAAAGTCCATCAAGCGGATCGTGAGAAACTAAAATCATGGTAGTGCCCAACTCTTTAGAAAGTCGTTTTAAATCGGCACGCAATTGCTTGCGCATGAGCACATCCACCTGGCTAAAAGGTTCGTCGAGCAACAAAACCTGAGGCTTGGTAATTAGGGCCCGTGCAATGGCCACTCGTTGTTGCTCTCCCCCACTCAATTCTACAGCACGGCGTTCGGCCAAATGATCGATGCGAAGGGCTTGCATGATGGCCAAGGTATTCAGTTTTTTTCCTTCTAAGTCGGTGTTAGAAAGCATAGAAGCTATATTGTCATACACCTTGGCGTAGGTGTTTAGGTCGAAGTTTTGAGCAATCATTTTCATGTGCTTGTGCCCCGGAATAAGCTTTTCTTCGGGGCCTAAAATTTCTTGCCCTTGAAAAAGCAGCTTTCCTTCAGTCGGGCTCAACAAGCCATAAATGAGCTTTAACAGCGTACTTTTACCACTGCCGCTTTCTCCTAAAATGGCTACAAATTCTCCTTGCTGAATGCGCAAATTAATTCCTCGAACACCGCCATTGGGGTTGTTTGGATAGGATTTAGAGACTTGATTGAGCTGAATAAGCGTATTGGGCATGGCCAAAGATAAAAAAACCCACGCCAAACAAAGCCTGACGTGGGTAAATGACATAGATATGAATTTTTTAGAAACCCATGCTTAGGCCGAAAGACATATTTTTAAAATCTGCTGGGCCTTGGCCTTTAGCAAACACATCGTTAAAGTAGTATTTGGTATAAATACCCCAACCTTTGTAACCTACCCGAACAAAGCCTCCGTAACGAAAAGGGTTAAAATTATAATCGTCTTTAAACTTCTCTTTGCCTCGTTCTTTACTTTCTTGTTTTACCTTACCATTTAATAAAAAGCCGAATTCCGGACCAAGCACTAGATGTAATTTATTATCGTTCTGGATTTTTTTGGTAAAATCGAAACCAATTGGAATTCTTAAATAACGGCTACTAAAGCGGTTTTTACTGAAACTGATTACTTCCTGGGAGGCAGTTAGTGTAGCTTGATTTTTTTGAAACGTGACATTATTATTCAAGCGAATATGATTCCAGTCTAAACCGGCACCAATGTAAAAGCGAAATTTATCGCTGGCTTTATATTTAAATTGGAAAAAATCAAACCCTACGTTACTGGTTTTCGATGGTAAAAAATCTAGATTGACATTTGCCGGGCTCAAAGTAAAACTACCTTGGTCTAAATAACGGCTAAAGCCTAAATCGAAACGAGTAAAATCAAAACCTATAGAAACAGCTTTTTTCGGTTTTGCTACAGTGCCATTCGCTGACCCTAAGGTAACAGTGGCATCTGAATTTCTACTTGTAATAATAATACTTTTGCCAATTTTAATATACGTTTTGCCTTTAAACTCTACACTATCATGTGCTGGATCGGCTCCTATCTGAATAATGGTTTTAGCAGTAGAAGGAACACTGTCTGGGCTTTGCCCTGTTTTACCTAACAGTATAATTGTTTTTTTATCCTTAAAGGCTGGGCGATTTTGCGCTTGAGCAACAAAAGCAAGTACGCTGAATGCTGCTGTAA
>CANGZX010000060.1 GCA_947458775.1 Sphingobacteriaceae bacterium
ACTGAATACTACCAATATGTACGTAACAATTGGGAAAAAACAGTATTGGCTAGCAGTGGCAAATCTTGGGATGATGTATTGCAAGTAGGTTTTGTAAGTACTGGATCAGCAAGTGCTACTCCAGTATCGTTTAATTTAGATGTTACAGCTGTTGCAAACACCATTGTTGCAGAAAGCGCTAAGCTAGCTGCAGGTAGCAATAAAGTAGAAATTCAGCTATACCAAAATGTAGCGGTAGGCGATGGTCAAGTTGCCAACAACCCATGGTTACAAGAATTACCAGATCCTGTATCTAAAGTAACTTGGGATAATTATGTAGCCATTGCTCCTAAATATGCCGAGAAATTAGATCTTGCTGAATTTGATTTAGTAGAAGTTAAAACCGCTACCCATAGCGTAACGCTTCCAGTTCTAATTCAGCCAGGTCAAGCAAATGGAACCATTTCTATTGCCTTAGGTTATGGCCGTACTAAAGCTGGCCAAGCAGGCACCGAGGTAGGTAAAAACGCCTTTCCGTTCGTAACGTTTGAAAACGGAACGTTCCAAACTGCTGCCATTGCTAGTATTAGCAAAGTAGGTGGAACTTATATCTTGGCACAAACACAAACACACCATTCTTTTGAAGGCCGCAACATTATTCGCGAAACCACTTTAAAAGAATACTTAAAAGATCCATACGCAGGCAGCGGTAACGGTGCTGGCAAAAAACACGAATCTTACGATTTGTGGGATACATACGAGAAACCAGGCAATAACTGGGTAATGGCCATCGACTTAAATGCATGTACCGGTTGTGGTGCTTGTATTGTAGCATGTAGTGCCGAAAATAACGTTCCTGTAGTAGGTCGCGATGAGGTTCGCCGTCGTCGTGAAATGCACTGGATCCGAATCGATCGCTATTATAGCTATAACGAAAACGGCACCGCTGTTACCGAAGAAAACGAAATTGCCCATTTAGAAAACTTGGACGATGTATCGGTGGTTCACCAACCGATGATGTGTCAGCATTGTGAGCACGCTCCGTGTGAAACTGTATGTCCGGTATTGGCAACCGTTCACTCATCTGACGGATTAAACCACATGGCTTACAACCGTTGTGTGGGTACTCGTTATTGTGCGAACAACTGTCCGTACAAAGTGCGTCGTTTCAACTGGTTTAACTACTGGAACGATTCTCGTTTTGATAATTACTTAAACAATGAGTTTACACAATTGGTATTAAATCCGGATGTTACCACCCGTTCACGTGGGGTAATGGAAAAATGCTCTATGTGTATTCAACGTATACAAGCAGGTAAATTGCAAGCAAAAATTGACAAACGTCCGTTGAAAGATGGCGATATCCAAGTAGCTTGTCAGCAAACTTGCCCAGCCAATGCCATTATTTTTGGCGACGGAAACGATCCAGAATCTGCCGTTTCTAAAGCATTACAAAGTGAACGTACCTATTACGTATTGGAAGAACTAAACGTTCAGCCAGGTGTAGGTTACCAAGTAAAAGTTAGAAATACGTCAGAATTATAATATTTCGTAGAAAAGCAATTAGAAAATTATGTCATCGCATCACGAATCAATACTTAGAGAACCTTTAATTACCGGCGAAAACATCACCTATGCTAAAGTAACCGATGATGTATTGGTTCCGGTTGAAAATAAAGCGAATAGAGCTTGGTGGATTGGATTTACCATCGCTTCGTTGGGTGCCCTTATGTGGGTAGTTGCTGTTAGTTATACCTTCTGGACCGGTATTGGTGCTTGGGGTTTGAATAAAACAGTGGGTTGGGCTTGGGATATCACCGGTTTCGTATGGTGGGTAGGTATTGGTCACGCCGGAACTTTGATTTCTGCAGTACTTTTACTTTTCCGTCAGAACTGGCGTAACTCTATTAACCGCTCTGCCGAGGCGATGACTATTTTTGCGGTAATTTGTGCCGCTACCTATGTAATTTCGCATATGGGCCGCCCGTGGTTAGCCTATTGGCCTTTACCGCTACCTAACCAATTTGGTTCTTTATGGGTAAACTTTAACTCTCCTTTGGTGTGGGACGTATTTGCAATTTCAACCTATTTCTCGGTATCCTTAATTTTCTGGTATACCGGTTTATTGCCAGATATTGCTACCATTCGCGATCGTGCTACAGGCTTACGTCGTAAAATTTACTCTGTTCTTTCTTTCGGATGGAATGGTTCAGTAAAAACTTGGCAACGTTTTGAGGCGGTATCGTTAATCTTAGCAGGTGTTTCTACCCCCTTGGTACTTTCGGTTCACACCATTGTATCTATGGACTTTGCTACCTCGGTTATCCCGGGATGGCACACCACCATTTTCCCTCCATACTTTGTGGCGGGTGCTATTTTCTCTGGTTTTGCCATGGTTCAAACCCTTTTATTAATTGCCCGTAAGGTGATGAATTTCGAAAATTACATCACCATGTTCCATATCGAATCGATGAATAAAATCATCATTGTTACCGGATCTATTGTGGGTGTAGCCTATTTAACTGAGTTATTTATTGCTTGGTACTCTGGTGCCGAGTACGAACAATATGCGTTCTTAAATCGTGTAAGTGGTCCTTATTGGTGGGCGTATTGGAGTATGATGACCTGTAACGTAATCTCTCCTCAATTGTTCTGGTTTAAGAAAATTCGTACCAGCATTGCCGCTTCATGGATTTTATCTATTGTGGTAAACATTGGTATGTGGTTTGAGCGTTTCGTAATTATCGTAACCTCTTTACACCGCGATTATTTGCCATCAAGCTGGGTAATGTTTTATCCATCTGTGGTGGATGTATGTGTGTTTATTGGGTCTATTGGTTTATTCTTCACCTTATTCTTATTGTTCTTACGTTTCTTGCCGGCTATTGCCATGGCAGAGGTGAAATTGCTTGTGAAAACTTCGAGTGAGCAAAGCAAAAAAGCCTTAATTAAGGCAGGAAAAGTAGACAAAGAACACGCTAAATTCTACGTAGAATCACTAGATAAATACGATAGTGTGAACCAAGCTGATTACGCAAAAAATTAATTATGAGCAAAACGAAATATATTTTAGGCTCTTTTGCTGATCCTGATGACATGATGCACGGGATTGATAAATTACAGGAGAACAACGTGCCTATTTACGATGTGTTTACCCCCATGCCTATTCACGGAATTGAAGATAAATTAGGTATTAAGCGCTCTCGTTTGCCTAAAGCGGCCTTTGGTTTTGGTTTGCTAGGTACACTTACTGCCTTTACCATGTTGTATTACATGTTGGTATACGATTGGCCTATGAATATTGGTGGTAAACCAGCCTTTGCTGCTCCAGATTTTATTCCGGTAATGTTTGAGTTAACGGTATTGTTTGGTGCCTATGGTATGGTGTTTACGTTCATCTATAAAAACCATTTATTCCCTGGCCGTGCGCCACGAGTAATGAATTTACGTGCTACCAACGATCGTTTTATTATTGCTATTGATGCACAAGAAGTAAAAGACGCTAAAAAAGTAGATAGTTTATTAAAAGGTGCAGGCGCCGTAGAAGTATTGCACAACGACAGAAAATATGTTAGCTATGAATAAGAGTTATTTTAGTATTGTTGCTATCGCATGCATGGTAGCTCTGGCTTCTTGCTCAGATAAACGTAGTACGGGTTTAGAGTATGCTCGTAATATGTACGACCCTATTGCGTATAACCCTGATCAAGCGAATAAAAATTTCAAAAATGGCCAAACAGCTCAAACGCCACCAAGCCATACTATGCCTATTGGCTTTTCTAAACCAGAAGATCAATATCCGAATACCTTAGATGGGTATGAGGCGGCAGGTAAAAATTTATCTAACCCATTGCCGGTTACGGTGCCAACCTTAGAACAAGGGAAATCTCTATATCTAAACATGTGCTCACAATGCCATGGTTTACAAGGTAAGGGAGATGGTGCAATTGTTAAGCTGCAGAAATTTCCTGCTCCTCCTTCATATGCTGGTGGTACTTCTTCTCGTGGTGGTGCCATGAAAGATTTAACGGATGGAAAAATATACCATACCATTACTTATGGGGTAAACTTAATGGGAGCACACCGCTACCAACTAACGCCAACTGAGCGTTGGAAAATTGTTATGTACGTTCACGAATTACAAAAATTACAGTAGTTAATTGCTCAACATCCACATGGGAACTCACGCTAAAACACATAATTTCGCTCAATACTTCCAATTTTCAGGGAAAGCAAAAACCTGGAGCCTATTGGCAGTAGTATTAGGCCTTGCTGCCATTGGGTATGGCTTTTACTCTGGTCATGCTGAGCGTACTTTTGCCAATTTGCTATTAATGGCCTATTATTTTACTTGCGTTTGTGCTGCAGGTACATTCTTCCTTGCCTTGCAATTTGTATCTCAATCGGGCTGGTCAGCTGGCTTAATTAGAGTTCCGCAAGCATTTGCCAAAGTATTACCTATTGCCTCTATTATATTAATTGTGGTATGTGCATTTGGATTACAAACTCACAATTTATACCACCATTGGAACGAAGAAGGATTATCAGATCCGAATAGCCCTAATTACGATGCACTAATTGCTGGTAAATCTGCTTTTTTAAATGTTCCTTTCTTTTTAACCCGTTTAGTTGTTTTTTTAGGAGTATATAGCATTTTTGCAATGGTTTTAACTAAATTATCTAACCGCGAAGATTTAGAAGGAGGGCTAAAAAACTACCGTAAAAGTATTACCTATTCAGCAATTTTCTTGGTAATTTTTGGTTTTACCACCCCAATTTGGGCTTTTGATACCATCATGTCTTTAGAAGCACACTGGTTTTCTACTATGTTTGGTTGGTATAACTTTGCCGCTATGTGGGTAAGTGGAATGGCTGCAGTAACCTTAACCATAATTTTATTAAAACGTAATGGCTATATGAGTTGGATTAATGAAAGCCATTTACACGATTTAGGTAAATTTATGTTTGCCTTCTCCATTTTCTGGACCTATGTATGGTTTTCTCAATTTTTATTGATTTACTATGCCAACATACCAGAAGAAACCGTGTATTTCTACAAACGCTGGGAGCCAGAGTACATGCCATGGTTTTGGTTAAACATTGTTATCAACTTTTTATCTCCCTTATTAATTTTAATGAGTAGAGGTGCCAAACGAAAAGAAAATACACTAATCTTTGTTGCGATATTATTGCTTTGTGGCCACTGGTTAGATTATTACATGATGATTATGCCTGGTACCGTTGCCGAACACCGTGGTTTTGGTGTTATCGAAATTGGTACCGCTGTTGGATTTGTAGGCTTGTTTAGCTACCTCATGTTAAGCATGTTGAGCAAAAAACCATTGGCAC
>CANGZX010000061.1 GCA_947458775.1 Sphingobacteriaceae bacterium
AAACCATCCGTTTTTAGAGGAGAGCGTTAATCATCACATTTAATAGCAAACGAAATATACCTAGTGTTCGATAAGAAAATGAGAGTAAGAAATTTTTTCAAAAGCCCTTTATTGTACAGCTTAGTTTTAGTTGTAGGTTTAATGACTGCCCTTGGTGTTCAGGCACAAACAACTGATACTACAGCTGTATCTATGACCACTGCCATGGATACTGCCAGTACTACGGCGGCAGCTGGTCCTGCAAGCCCAACCTTAATTAGTACAGATGTTGATACCACTCAATTGTCGTGGAACCTGGGCGATGGCCAAGGAAACCCTGTTGAAATTGGTAAAATAGCTCCTGATTATACGCCCATCTACAAATCATTCAGTTACTATTTCTTGTTATTTTTCTTGTTTTGCGCATTTATTGCCATCATTGGCAGGTCATTAAAGGCATACGAACTAACACGCAGCATCCAGGGTAAAGAAAAGGGAATCAATTGGCATCGTATCCAAGCCGTTTTATTAGGCATTGTATTGGTGGTAGGTTTATATGGTGCTTATTGGTCGTATACCACCCAAGGTGCTATGGTAAATTCCATTTCTGGTACCGAGCACGGTGAACGTATTGATTTCATGTTTAACATTACGGTGATAATTACCACGATAGTTTTTGTCATTACACACATCTTATTATTCGGTTTTTCTGTTCGTTATGCAGGTTCCGAAAAAAGAAAAGCATATTTCTATCCACATAACAATGCCATTGAGCGTTTATGGACAATTGCTCCGGCTATTGTGTTAACCGTGTTGGTGTTATTAGGTTTCTTTACTTGGAAAGGTATTACCAATATTTCCGATTCGGATCAAAAAAATGCGCTTCAGGTAGAGGTTACCGGAGAGCAATTCAAATGGTCTCTTCGTTATTCTGGTGCCGATAACCAAATTGGCACCCGTAATTATAAATTAATTAGCCCAACCAATGGTTTAGGTATTGATTTTACCGATAAAAAAAGCTGGGACGATCGTTTAGCAGGCGATATTGTTTTGCCCGTAAATCGTTCGGTACGTTTCACTATTGGTTCTAAAGATGTTTTGCACAGTTTCTACATTCCTACGTTTAGGGTACAAATGAATGCAGTACCGGGCATGCCAACTTATTTTCAGTTTACGCCAAAATATACCACAGCAGAAATGCGTGGAAAATTAAACGATCCAAAATTCGACTACATTTTATTATGTGCGAAAATTTGTGGAGCTGGGCACTACAACATGCAAGTTAAAGTACGTGTAGTATCTGAAAAAGAATATCAAGAGTGGTTAACTAAACAACCATTGTATTATAATGATGATGTGAAAAAAGAACTCCAAATGGCCTCTGCTAGCACATCCGCTCAAGTAGCATTAACTTCTAACAACTAAAAACGTTTATGGCAAGCACAGCACACGATACAGCAGTACACCACGACGATCACGGTCATCACCATGAAACCTTTTTGACTAAATATGTGTTTAGTCAAGATCATAAAATGATCGCCAAACAATTCCTAATTACAGGGATTATTATGGGGGTTATTGCCATGTTTTTATCCGTATTGTTCCGTTTACAATTGGGGTGGCCAGATAAATCATTCCCAATTTTAGAAACCTTTTTAGGCAAATGGGCTGAAGGCGGTCGTATAAAACCAGATTTTTACCTGGCATTGGTTACCATTCACGGTACCATGATGGTATTCTTTGTATTAACTGCAGGTTTGAGCGGAACGTTTAGTAACCTATTGATTCCTCTACAATTAGGAGCAAGAGATATGGCTTCGCCATTTATCAATATGCTTTCGTATTGGTTTTTCTTTTTGGCCTGTGTAATTATGATGGGTTCTTTCTTTGTAGAAAGTGGGCCCGCTAGTGCCGGTTGGACTGTTTACCCACCTTTATCGGCCTTGCCAAAAGCAATTTCAGGTTCGGGTTTGGGTATGACCTTGTGGTTAGTTAGTATGGTATTGTTTGTTGCATCTTCTTTAATGGGAGCCTTAAACTACATCAGTACGGTATTAAACATGCGTACCAAAGGAATGGATTTATGGCGGATGCCTTTAACCATTTGGGCATTTTTCTTAACGGCAATAACTGGGGTTTTATCTTTCCCGGTGCTTGTTGCAGCGGTAGTATTGTTAATTTTCGATCGTAGTTTTGGAACCAGTTTCTATTTATCTGATATTGTGATGCAAGGGCAGGTGTTACCTAACCAAGGTGGTAGCCCAATTTTATGGCAACATTTATTTTGGTTTTTGGGTCACCCAGAGGTTTATATTGTATTAATGCCTGCGTTGGGTATAACTTCTGAAGTAATTGCAACCAATTCTCGTAAACCAATTTTCGGTTACCATGCTATGGTGTACTCATTAATTGGTATTACGGTATTGTCGTTTATTGTGTGGGGTCACCACATGTTTCTTACCGGTATGAATCCGTTTTTGGGTGGTGTGTTTATGATAACCACGTTAATTATTGCGGTACCATCGGCAGTAAAAACATTCAACTATTTGGCTACGCTTTGGAGAGGAAACATTCGTTTTACTCCGGCTATGCTATTTGCTATTGGTTTGGTTTCTTTCTTTATTTCTGGTGGATTAACCGGAATTTTCTTAGGAAATGCAGCCTTAGATATCAACCTACACGATACGTATTTCGTAGTTGCCCACTTCCACTTGGTAATGGGTTCTGCGGCTATTTTCGGAATGCTTTGTGGTGTTTACCATTGGTTTCCTAAAATGTTCCGTCGTGAAATGGACGAAAGATTAGGTTATTTACACTTTTGGATAACTTTTATTTGTGCCTATTTGGTATTCTTCCCTATGCACTTTATGGGATTAGATGGCGTGCCTCGTAGATATTATGCCTTTACCGAATTTGAGTTTATGAAAGAGTGGTTAACGGTAAACGTATTCATTACCTGGGCTGCCATCATAGCATCATTGGCGCAATTGGCATTCTTGTACAATTTCTTCCATTCTATTTTCTATGGCAAGAAAACCACCCAAAATCCATGGAATTCTAATACCTTGGAATGGACGACTCCGGTAGAACATTTACACGGTAACTGGCCAGGAGAAATTCCAACGGTATACCGTTGGCCATACGATTATAGCAAACCAGGCCATAACGAAGATTTTATTCCGCAAACTACACCGTTCTCAGAAACAATGAGCTCTAACGTGGCGCATGATTTTGAGGGTAATGCAGAAGCAGAGCTGTTGCAGGCAGAGTATGCAGCTAAAGGAACAAAAAAATCGGTAGTTGCGGCCAAGCCAGTAGCTAAAGCAGCAGCAAAAACTGCTAAAAAGCCTGCGGCAAAGAAAAAAACAACGCCTACTAAAAAGGCTTAAGATAGAATACCACCTATGTTTAGGGTATCTGGCCTAAGTTTTTTTGAACTTACCGATACCCTAAATTTTTTATAGCACCATGCATTCAGCAGCCGAAAAACGATTTATACGAGTAAACCTGTTAGGCATTATCAGCTTATTTTTGGTGATATTGGCCGGTGGTGTGGTACGTAGTTCGGGCTCAGGAATGGGCTGTCCAGATTGGCCGAAGTGTTTTGATCAGTACGTTCCGCCAACCTCGGTTTCGCAATTGCCTGCCAATTATCAAGAAAAATATGTAGCCGGTAGAGTAGCTAAAAACGAACGCTTTGCTAAAACACTCGATGTATTGGGCTATGGCGATTTGGCCCTGCGCATTAGAGAAGATAAAAGCATTTTACTCCCGGAGGAGTTTAACGTCACCAAAACCTGGACCGAATATATCAATCGGTTAATTGGGGCTATTTGTGGTTTGTTTTTGTTGGGGGCAGTGTTTCTATCTTTCCCCTATTTAAAAACCAGAAAACGTATTTTCTTTTTGAGCGTTTTCAATGTGTTTTTAATAGGTTTCCAAGCTTGGTTGGGTTCTATTGTGGTGTCTACCAATTTACTGGCTTGGGTGGTTACCGTTCATATGTTAGTGGCTTTAGCCATTATCGCCATTAGTATGTATACCTATTACGATGCTAAAAATTTTCAGAAGGTTTCTCTTCCCGTACATCGTACAGTAAAGGTTATGGCTTGCTTTTTGTTTTTAATAACTATTGGGCAAATTATATTGGGCACCGAAGTGCGTGAGCAAATAGATGGCATTGCCTCATTTATGAATAATACTGGCCGAGAATTGTGGGTAGATAAAGCAGATTTTTTTAAAATTCACCGAAGTTTAACCATCTTAGTTATTTCACTAACTTTTGCTTTAGAGCGTCGCTTGGTAAAACAGTATGCAGAAAAATCACCAGCAATACGTGCCATAAACTACTCCTTCGCTTTTCTTGGAGCACAAGCAGTTTTAGGTATTTCCTTAGCCTATTTCGCATTGCCGCCAGTGGCCCAAGCCTTACATCTTGTATTTGCCAGCTTATTGTTTGGTGCACAATTCTATGTAGTGTTGGCTTTAGGAAAAAGTACTCGGAAAGAAGAGGAGGCAAGCCATGCGTAATTTCTTATCCGATTTTGCCAAGTTGGTGAAACTTCGCTTAAGTTTTTTGGTGGTATTTTCTGCCTCTATCTCTTTTTTAATTGGGAGTAAAGAACAGGGATTTGTGAATTGGACCAACTGGTTTTTATTAACCATTGGCGGTTTTTTGGTGACGGCTGCTGCCAATGGTTTCAACGAAATTATAGAGAAAGATTTAGATAAATTAATGAAACGTACTGCTGATCGGCCTATACCTGCCGGTCGGATGACCACGGGGCAAGCCCTAGTACTCAGTATTTTTATGAGCATTATAGGTACCCTGATTTTGGTGCGATTGAATTTTTTAACCGGCGTACTCTCTGTATTCTCTATCTTTTTTTACGCCTTTATTTATACCCCCATGAAACGAAAATCGCCTATTGCGGTTTTTCTTGGGGCCATACCTGGGGCATTACCCCCACTTATTGGCTATTTTGCGGCATTTGAAAATCCGGCCATTTCTTGGACACCAATCATCTTATTTTTAGTCCAGTTTGTATGGCAGTTTCCACACTTTTGGTCTATTGCTTGGGTTTTAGATGAAGATTATAAAAAAGCGGGTTTCCGTTTGTTGCCCACCACCAAACCTGATAAAACAAGTGCTCTAATTATACTTCTCACCACTATTGTGCTGATTCCGGTGAGTTTAATGCCCACACTTTACCACATTGGTGGGAACAGTATTGCGTTCATTTCACTTGTTGCCGGCTTGTATTTTTTATATACAGCCATTCAATTGTATAGGCAATTAGATATTGCATCGGCACGACGAATGATGTATGTCTCTTTTGTATATTTG
>CANGZX010000062.1 GCA_947458775.1 Sphingobacteriaceae bacterium
AGCTGTAGGCCATAGCTTTTTACCCCTTTATACGGAGTTAATTGCTCGTAACCGCGGTAAAGCTTTTACCCACGAACATAAAGACTGGCAATACCAACGCCGAAGCCGTTATGCCGAATTTAACCTCGTATACGACGCCGGAACCAAGTTTGGACTAGAAACAAATGGGCGTATCGAATCGATCTTAATGAGCCTGCCGCCCCAAGCAAATTGGGTCTATAATTTCGTGCCAACCGAGGGAAGTTCAGAGGCCGAAACTTTATCGCTCTTAAAGAAGGATATAAATTGGCTTTAAAGACCTGATAAAGCCCTTTTCTAGCAAACGCAAAACTTTTCCACACTGCCTAAATTACGTTTTTCAAATACGTATATTCGCGTATGCTTTGTGCATATTTTAACAAGAAAAACTAAAATTAGCAAGATTACCAAACGAAATGGCTGAAGAAACAGAAAAAGGAAATTTGGAACCTACAAACGACAGAATAATCCCAATTAATATTGAAGAGGAAATGAAATCTGCCTACATCGATTATTCGATGTCGGTAATTGTTTCCCGTGCTTTACCTGATGTACGTGATGGCTTAAAACCTGTACACCGCAGGGTTTTATATGGTATGCTCGATTTGGGTGTAACCAGCAGCAAGCCTTATAAAAAATCGGCTCGTATTGTGGGGGATGTATTGGGTAAGTATCACCCACACGGCGATTCATCGGTATACGATACCATGGTGCGTATGGCCCAAGATTGGAGCTTACGTTATCCGATGGTAGATGGACAAGGAAACTTTGGCTCTATTGATGGCGATAGCCCTGCAGCCATGCGTTATACCGAGGCTAGATTGAAGAAAATTGCCGAAGAAATGTTGAATGATATCAATAAAGACACCATTGATTATCAACTAAACTTCGATGATTCCTTAGAAGAACCTACCGTTCTGCCTACAAAAATTCCTAATTTATTGGTAAACGGCGCCTCTGGTATTGCCGTAGGTATGGCTACCAATATGGCTCCGCATAACCTTACCGAGGTTATTGACGCCATTACCGCTTACATTGACGATAATAACATTGAGGTTTCTGGCCTCATGCAATACGTTAAAGCCCCCGATTTCCCAACTGGAGGTATTATTTACGGCTATGCAGGCGTGCAAGAAGCATTTGAAACTGGTAGAGGACGTATAGTGATGCGTGCTAAAGCCGAGATTGAAACCTACGGAAATGACAGAGAACGCATTATTGTAACCGAAATACCCTACCAGGTAAATAAGGCCAATATGATTGAGCGTACTGCCGAATTGGTAAACGAGAAAAAAATTGAAGGTATCTCTGAAATTCGCGATGAATCGGATAGAGAAGGTATGCGTATTGTGTACGAAATTAAACGAGATGCCAACTCATCTATTGTATTAAATAATTTATTTAAATACACTGCTCTACAAACCTCATTTTCAGTAAATAACATTGCCTTGGTAAAGGGTCGTCCGCAGTTATTGAACTTAAAGGATATGATTAAATACTTTGTGGAACACCGCCACGAAGTTGTAGTACGTAGAACCAAATTCGAATTAGCCGAAGCCGAAAAACGAGCCCACATTTTAGAGGGTTTATTAATTGCCTTGGATCACTTGGATGAGGTCATTAAATTAATTCGTAATTCGGATACTCCAGAAGATGCTCGTACGGGCTTAATGGAGAAATTCGGCCTTTCTGACATTCAATCTAGAGCAATCTTGGATATGACGCTTCGCCGTTTAACCGGACTAGAGCGTGATAAAATTAAAGAAGAGTATGCTGAGTTGATGAAAACCATCGAATTCTTGAAATCTATTTTAGCCGATGAGGGTATGCGTATGCGAATCATCAAAGACGAATTGATAGAAATTAGAGAGAAATATGGCGATGAGCGTCGTTCGGTAATTGTGCATTCTGCAGAAGATATGCGCATGGAAGACTTTATTGCCGACGAAGAAGTGGTTATTACCATTTCGCACGAAGGTTATATTAAACGTACGCCACTAACCGATTACCGCATTCAGGGAAGAGGTGGAAAAGGTTCTATGGGTTCTCAATCGAGAGATGAAGACTTTATTGAGCACATCATTACGGCATCGGCACATAACTATATGTTGTTCTTTACCGAAGCCGGACGTTGTTTTTGGTTGCGTGCATTCGAAATACCGGAAGGTACTCGTACTTCTAAAGGAAGAGCTATTCAGAACATCATCAATATTCCGAAAGAGGAGAAAATTAAGGCCTTTATTAAGGTTATTAACCTGAAAGACCAAGAGTACTTAGAAAACAACTTCATTATTATGTGTACCAAGAAAGGTACCATTAAGAAAACGTCGTTAGCAGCATACTCACGTCCTCGTGCCAATGGTATTAATGCCATTAATATTAACGAAGGTGATCAATTATTAGAAGCTTGCTTAACCAATGGCCAAAGTGAGGTTTTAATGGCTTTACGCTCCGGCAGAGCCATTCGATTTAACGAATCTACCGTTCGCCCAATGGGTCGTACGGCAACTGGTGTCCGTGGTGTAACCTTGGCACATGCTAAAGATGAAGTAATTGGCATGATTACCGTAAACAATCCAGAAGTAACGGTATTGGTGGTTTCTGAGAAAGGTTATGGTAAACGTACCGATATTGAAGATTATCGTGTAACGAACCGTGGAGGTAAAGGTGTTAAAACCATTAATATTACCGATAAAACCGGTGAATTGGTTGCCATTAAAGATGTGTTAGATACCGATGATTTAATGATTATTAACAAATCGGGTATTGTAATTCGTATTGGCGTAGCCGATTTACGTGTAATGGGTAGAGCTACGCAAGGAGTGCGCTTAATTACCTTTAAAGGAGAAGATGAAATAGCATCTATTGCTAAGGTTGCCCACGAAGATGAAAGCGACCTAGAAGATACGATTGCCGTTGAAGGTGCCGTTACAGAAGAAACACCCGATGTAAGCACGCCAGAAACAGGAGTGGAGCCTACTGAAGAAAACCCAGAATAAACGAGTATTAACCAATAAATTAAAATTATGAACATGAAATCACTTGTATTCGCCTTTGCTTTATTAGGCTGTGCGTACAGTGCCTCTGCACAAAAAGGGGAGTTGAGTACTGCAAAAACCAATTATGAGAAATACATTGCCTTAAAAGATGCAGGCTCTTTGGCTTTAGCAGGCCCTAGTTTAACCATTGCTAAAACCTCTATAGACAAGGCTGCCCTGAACGAAAAAACGGCCATAGATGCTAGCACATGGGCTTATAAAGCACTTATTTATGCAAATTTAGCACTAAATGAAGCTGATGCCGCAACTGCCGAGGCCCTTATTAAAAGTGCAGGAGACGATTTCTCGAAAGCAGTAGACATGGATACGGACAAGAAAAATGCCAATCTGATTACTGCAGGTAATGATGCTTTCGCTCAATTTCAATTAAATAAAGGCGTTAAAGCATTTCAAGCCCAAGATTTTAAACAAGCATATACAGCTTTTGAGCAATCTCTAATTTACCGTCCTGCTGATACCCTATTAACTTATTATAGTGGTTTAGCGGCTATAAACGCTGTAGATTACACTTCTGCAATTAAAAGATATGAAGAGTTATTGACAACTGATTACTCGGCTAACAGAGAAATTGCCTTAGATCTATCTAAACTATACAGTATGCAAAAAGACACTGTAAATGCTATTCGAATTGCATCTGTATACGCTACTAAATTTAATGACCAAGCTTTAGCTACCCAAGAAATTGAATTGAGTTTAATGAGCGGAAAACAAAAACAAGTAATTGAAAGAATCTTAGCTCAAATAACCTTAGACCCAAAAAATAAACTGGAGCATTTTTATTTAGGTATTGCTTACGATGCGCTGAAAGAATTTAAAAAAGCAGAAGATGCTTACAAAAAAGCCATTGACCTTGATGCCAATTATTTTGATGCTACTTTAAACTTGGGTAGTGGTATTTTAAATAATGGTATTGACTTATATAATAAAGCCAATACGTTACCTGCAAATAAACAAAAGGAGTACGATGCAGCCATGAAAGCTGCCTTTGTTGAATTCGATCGTGCGTTTCCGTATTTAGATAAAGCAGTAAAAATAGACCCTAAATCGTTGAATGCTTTACAAAACTTAAAAACGTATTACGTTATTAAAAAGAATACAGCTAAAGTTGCCGAGTTAACTAAACAAATTTCTGCCTTGTAATAGGGTGTATATTTTTACTACAGAAAAACCCCAATCTATAAATAGGTTGGGGTTTTCTTTTATCTAACATTACTATTTAACATAATATTAATTATGAGACAATTATATTGAAATGATTAACGTATCACGAAAAGAACTATACCAACAAATATAATGAATGAACCTATCCATTCACGTTTACTTATTTCTTCTTTAAAATACCATTTGCTCACCAGCAAGGAAAATGGAAAAAGGAATAGATAAAGCAAACTGATTTCTCCTACCTGAAACTCTTTGTAAGATTGCTTAATTAACAAACTACCCATGGTGGTTAGCACCGCTATAATCATAAAATTAAGGGGCTTTATAGGTGATTTTTCCACCTTTTGATCGGCATCTTTTCTGGTTAATTTATAAATAAGCCAAGCAGAAAATAAAATGGTGCTCTCCATTATAAAAGCACTCCAAGTAACGGCGGTGTATTTAAGCGGAATGGATAAAAGAGAATACCCGAAAGACCAACACGTTATACTTAATAAAGCCAAAACGAGTCCCTTTTGTAATTTAGGAACCGATGCCTGAACCAACAAACCAACTATACAGATAGCTAAACTTGGATAGAAATACGGACTAAAATGTTCACCTAATATAAATCTGGCGGCAAGTTGTTGCACTAATAGGCCAAATAAATTAATAACCACTACGTTGGGGAAACTAATAAGTCTGTTGGCTAAAATAAAGAACCATAAACCCATGCCACAAATGATAGAGATGCCAATAATTTGAAGTGCCACCAACCCACTAGGTGGTATGAGTATGGTTAAGGATCCTACCAATACGGTGAAGGAAAGTAAAACGGTATAGGCACTACGTTTTAAAATAAATGAAAACGAGTTGGCATTTACACTGTATTTCCGAATAAGAATATCGGTACAAAAGAAACAAGAATAGGCTAAGCCTACTAATAAATAGAGTTTTAAGGGCATAAATTAAGGTATAGCAATGGGGATTTTCAAAGTGCTAAGGTAAGGAAATCAATTCCCATGCTTGTTAATTTACTGTTAAAATACCGTAAAAAATATGGGATTAAACCTTCATTTTTTGTGATTGCAGCATGCTCTTCCGATC